>JAFZZD010000413.1 GCA_017615955.1 Victivallales bacterium | reverse complement strand
TGGAAAGCATTCTGGACGAGTGCCTTGCGGCGGGTCTGGAGTCAAGCTATCTGAACTGGCATTATCGCAGCCGGCACGAGGCCTTGATTTCGTTCAGCAACCACTACTACTATGGAGACCGCTTGTTCACATTCCCGTCCGCGCAGCAGTCTGGACGGCTTGGCGTGGGCTTCAGGTTCGTGCCAGGCGGCATCTATGGCAAGAGCAACACCCGCACCAATCCCAATGAGGCCAGGGCGCTTGTGGAATACATCTTCGACAAGCTGGAGAAGTCGCAGGACAGGAAGCGCAGCATTGGCGTTGTCACTTTCAGCGAGGCGCAGAAAAACCTGATAGAGGACATGGTGGAGGACGAGCGGAGGAAGCATCCTGGCCTTGAGGCATATTTCAGTGACCAGAACGAAGAGCCGCTATTTGTCAAGAACCTGGAGAATGTACAGGGCGACGAACGTGACGTCATCTTGTTTTCCATCTGCTATGCGCCGGATGCAAACGGCAATTTCTCAATGAACTTCGGTCCATTGAATAGGCAGGGCGGCGAGCGCCGGCTGAATGTGGCCATCACCAGGGCAAAGGAGCAGGTGCTTGTGTTTTCCTCGATACATGCTTCTGACATTGATTTGTCCAGGACAAATGCCCTTGGCGCAGCGCACCTGAAATATTTTCTGGACTATGCGGAGAAGGGCTTCCGCATACAGGCTGGCAATGCAACGGAGATGGCGGACAGCAGTCTCTCCAGAGTGATAGAGGATTTCTTGAAGGAAAAGGGATTTTCTGTCGAGCACAAGGTCGGATGTTCCGGCTATAGGATTGATCTGGCTGTAAGGAATCCAGACAATGAGAAGGAATACCTGCTGGGCATAGAATGTGATGGGCCATCCTATGCCTCCCAAAGAACCACCAGGGACCGCGAGCATCTGCGCCCCAGTGTCTTGCGTTCACTGGGATGGCATATCTGGAGGGCATGGACTGTTGACTGGGTGCTGGACCGAAGGCACGCCCAGGAGGAACTCCTTCATCAGATTGAACTGGCAAGGACAATGCCGCTTTCAGCTCCGGCGGAGGTTGAGGAGCCAGAGATGGCGGAAGAGGATATTCCCGCCGCTGCCATTGAGACTAGAACTGAAAAGCCAGTAGTCTATTATCAAGTGGCAAGCATAAAATGTGGCCGTCAGCCAGAAATGTTCTATGACATTTCGTCACAAGCCATTATCAAAAAACAGATCAAGGAAGTCATCCAGCAGGAGGCCCCCATATACGAGCATCTCTTGAAAAAACGCATAGCCAATGCCTGGCGTGTAAATCTGATAGCCAAGACACAGGCCGTCCTGGACGCTTGTATTCCAGACAATTTGCTGACGACGCAGGTTTCAGGAGAAATAGTCTATTGGAGCGAGAAGCAAAATCCTGCGGAATATCGTGTCTTCAGGGCTAATCCCCAGGAGAAATGCCGCGAAATCGATGACATCCCGCCAGAAGAACTTGCAAATGCCATGCTTGATATCCTGATAAACTTTGGCTCATGCGAACCAGATGCGCTCTACCGCGAGACGCTCAAGGTATTTGGCCTGGGCAAAGTCACGCAAAAGGCAAGAAAATATCTTGATTTTGGCCTACAAGTGCTGAAGCAAAACAATATGATAT
>JAFZZD010000412.1 GCA_017615955.1 Victivallales bacterium | reverse complement strand
TCTGAAAGTGGAGGCACTGTGTATAAGGCGTGTCATAATTGACGTATATTCCGCTTCGCTGATTGGAAAAGTTCCTGCTAAAAAGGCCCAGATTTGCCAAAGTGCCTTATGCATGAGGTCTGTGGCCTGACCATCGGGTCTGCGTCTTAAAGCATAGTAATAGTCATACATTTCCTGATCTCTGGGCACGGGGAGCTTTCCAAATGAAACCAGGTCTATCCAGGCTTTTTCAAACCTATAGCATATAGCTTGGTATCTTAAAGGTGGAGTGTTGGCGATGGGTCCTGGATTAAAGGTGCCCCTGAATAAACTGCGCAGAGAGGGTACGTTTATGGTTGCTGTTTTTGTCTGGTCGTCATGTAAAGACAGAATCATTGCGTTCTTGTCAGGTGTTTCAGACATGAATGGTAGGGAAAGCAGGTCCAGCGAGGTGTCGTATTCCAGCTTGCATGACCAGGCACTTTCCAAAATGTCTTTCCATGAATCGCAGATTATGGTATTGAGTTCGGGATTGTTGATGTCAACTGAAAATTCCATTGTTACTGTTTTTTGTATTTGTGTTATTTTTTTGATGCGTGGAATGCAAAGGATTTCACCAGCATGATTGCCAGCATTGCTGCGCTGGCGATTGCGCAGGCGTATGCGAATACATCGCCATGTTTGGTATAGAATGTGTCGCCCCAGCCGTCGAACACTGGTATTTCGTATGCCTGGTAGTCCTGGGTGAAGATGCTGTCCTTTGCTGTGATCTGCCCCATGATCTTGCCCGCGGGCGTCACCATCAGGGTATGGCTGTTGTTGCCGCTGCGCATGAAGGGACGGCGGTTTTCCACCGCGCGGAACACCACGTGGGCCGTATGCTGCTCCGCGCCGCAGCTTTGGTTGTACCAGCTGTCGTTGGTGACTGTCATCAGCATATTTGCGCCTTCCCGAGTGAATGCCCTGCTGATTGCGGGGAACACGTCCTCAAAGCAGATGTTCACGCCCGCCTTAGTGCCCTTTGCCAGCTTGAAGACAAATGGCACTTTGCCTGGCGTAAGGTCTCGCCCCAGGCCAATTGCCTCACGCAACCAGGGATACAGGTCGCTTAATGGCACGTATTCACCGAAGGGCACCCTGTGCATCTTGTCGTATGCTGCAACGATGTGAGCCTTTTCGTCCAGAAGGAAAACTGAATTGAATGTATTGGCGTTGTTTGCATCGGTTTCACCTGGTGGCAGACGCAACTGGAGTGCCCCTAGTAGGAGAGGCGTTTTGGTTTCATTTTGCAGCTTTATCAGCTCCGTCTTGTAGGGTTGGTAGTCAATACTGGCTGGAACGGCGCATTCTGGCCATAAGATCACATCCAGTTCCTTGTACTCGCTTTTTGCCTTCTTGCTGAGAGATACATACGTGGTCAGTGCATATTGGAATTCCTCCTGGGTAAAATCCCGGCATTGCGGTATGTTTCCCTGAATAGCGCACAGCTTCAGCATGGGTGCACTCTCTGGCGCATCTGGTATCTTCTCAAAAATGGGCAGCAGTGCCAAGATGGTGAACACTGCCATGGCATAGTAGTGCAGTGGCTTGCACAGCTTGCCGCCTGTCTTGAACACGTGTATTGCGCGGCACAGCTCTATGGCGAAGGTGCAATTGCACAAAATCATCATAAATGATATTCCGTAAACGCCAGTATACGAAACAACACGCAGGATGGAGGTGTTTTTATATTGCGAGATGCCCAGCATTCCCCATGGGAAGCCAGTGAAAAGGCAGCCCCGCAGCAATTCCAGTGCCACCCATAGCACAGCCAGCGCAATGCCGCAGAGGCAGCCCCTTTTCAATTGCGAGATATGCAGCAGCCCCATGTCTGGTGTCTTTATGTCCGCTGGCGTAATGCGCTTGAATATTGAACCCGCAAGGTAATACCAGAGGGCGGGGTACAATGCACAATATATTGATAAGATGTATCCTGCGCCGAAGCCCACCTCGTTAAGCCAGTTCAGCATGATTGCGAAATGGGCATATCCGAATGAGAATGTGCACAAAATGCGGCGCAGCCTTTCCTTTGGCATGGGTAGGACCAGCAGCGGCAGCAATGCCAGCCAGCCAATTTTGGAGAAGCCCGCTGGCGGAAACGCCAATGCCAGCAATATGCCGGAGCCGACGGCAACCAGCCATTGCCAGAGAAGGCGGCTCTTGTACATATATGCCAGGTTCTCGGCC
>JAFZZD010000411.1 GCA_017615955.1 Victivallales bacterium | reverse complement strand
TTTGGCGCTGAGAATTGGAACACCGTACTCAATCTCGGCGTCACAGTCATTATCGGCGAAGCTGCCAACAAAGGTAAGCCACTCGTTTCCAATCCGATATGTCACATGCTTGAGTTCATCACTGTTGCATTTCACAGGCGAATTCCCATCCCAGTAATTATAGACGGCACACTCGTCTTTCCAAGTGCCGAAGTCATAGAATATATCAAGCACCTTGGCTATCAGCTTGCCATTCGAGCCATTCGGACAAGTGGGCTGCACTTCATGGGGCAGCAGGGAGGCAAGCATTGTGCGCGTCGCCCAGTCCTTGACTTCCTGCGTCTTGGCACCGACAATTCCATCAAGCACAGTCGGATAGCAGCCGCCTGGCAATCCAGCGCAAACTGCGCGAATATAGTCTGATGTGAAACGCTCCTGAAAATCGTTCAGACCATATTTCCACTCCATTCCCATTGTGTTTGTAGTGAATCCCAGCGTAGTAAGGATGTTGGTGTTGGTATGATGCGCTGTTATCCATGGAGTCAGTCCTCTGTCCATCATGGCCACGGCCTGCCTGCGGTGATATTCGCGGCAACGCCAAAGTCCCATTGAATAATGCACGGTGCCAGCCTCGTCTATCCAGCCACCGCCAGTCGCCCAACTTGTGTTGCCAGATAGAAACACATTGTCATTGTAGATGCCCTTGAAACCGTGCTCCAGCATCTTGTCCAGATAGTATATCGCATAATCCACGTAGGACTCATTGAGCATCTGGCCTCCAGCCCACTCGTCACGCATGACGGGATATTCTGGCAGCTTGGCCGCTGAATCCGCATTGCAGGTGTAGCAATACACAATGCTCTTGTCCTGATATCTGTTCAGACCTGCCATCGTCCAGAATGCCGCATTGACGTGATTCGTGATGTGTTTGCGTGCAGCTTCAGGGGACTTGGCATTCACCCAGCCAGTTTCAACGGTGCCATACGCCTTCATAACTCTGTCTATCCATGACTTGACGTATTCCGAGTCAATAACGCCTGTTCTCTGTGCCTCGAAAAGCTTGTCCCAATATCCGTAGTCGCAGAAAGCGGGATAGCGTCCAGTCCAAGAGTAGAACGAGCCCCAATAGAGGTTCGCATAAAGGCAGCGCGAAAGCTGGTTGCCCTTTGCCGTGAAAGCGTCCCGCCAGCCGCGCCAGCCTTTTGGCATTGGCTTGACTGGTGAAGCAAGCAACGCAAATGTCAAAATGCTGTCATCCGACAATCTCTTTGGGCTGTTGAGCAGATTCAGCCTTATGACCACAGTGCCATCGTCTTCGCGATGCAATTCCACGCCATCCCTTTCGCTGGTATGGCACCATCCCTTGTCCCAATCCGCCGAATAGCTCAACCCACTGTATTCATTCCCAACCCAAATGTATGGAAGAAAACTGTCAAAATGCCTCTGGGGAATACTTCTGCTTGAAAACACCAATCCACTGCCTTTGGGCACGAATCCCGCGGGGTTGTGGCGACTACCTTCGCCAACTGCGTGGAAAAGAGTTGCCACTTCTCCGCGAATGGGGATGTCCACATACAGCCTTGTCGGCAAAGCACTTTTGCCAGGGGAGAGTTTCCAGTCGTAGCGGAGCATTCCGTCCTGCTCCATGCGAATGTGCGCGTCAATTTTCAGAGCATCGCAATCAAAGCTGTTGCTTGCCTCGATTCTTGTTTCTGTTTCTACGGCAAATTGAGGGAGCTTGCATTTCCATGATAGTTTCCTGCCATTTGCCTCCGCCACGATTTCCACAGGACGTGCCAGAACCTCCTTGCCGTTGGCGACTATTCTTTCAGGCAGTCCATTCTGCCCCAATGTCATATCTTTGAGTACAGCGGACAACTTATTTCCATTGCGTTTTAACGGCAAGAATCCTGTTATCAGCCTGTCTGACTTTCCAATGTTATTGTTCATCCAAGGGTAGTCCTTGACTTCGAAAGCTCTTTCATAAAGCGGATTGTCCAAATCTGGTCTGGCAAGA
>JAFZZD010000410.1 GCA_017615955.1 Victivallales bacterium | reverse complement strand
TGGGCGCCGCCTCGGCGCCCATACGGACGCCATTGGCGCATGGAAACGATTACTGGGGAATTTAGTGCTGGCATTGGCATTTTCAAACACTTTGGTTTGAATATGGTTTCGCGCATTGTATATTATGCCGAAATTTTGTTTTGAGTAGAAAGTAATTTTCAGGAGAGTAATAATGATTATCGCATTGAAGGTGTTACTGTACATCGTGTCCATAACAAGCAGCATTCTGCTCATTGGCATAATAATGATCCAGCAGAACAAGTCCGGCGGCGGTCTAGGGGCGGTCAGCGGCGGCGTGACGGAGCAGATGTTCGGCACTTCCGCAGGCAATATCCTCACCAAGACAACCACCTGGCTGGCTGTGATATTCCTGATTTCAACTCTGCTTTTGGGCACTGTGATTGGACGCCTTGAGAAGATGAACACTTCTGTTGCAGAGACACTGGTCGAAGAACAGGCTGCCACAGTGGCGCCCGCCGCAACAGAAACCAAGACAGAACCTGCAGCAACCGAAACAAAGACGGAACCTGCCGCAACTGAAACCAAAGAAGCGACGACAGCACCGGCAAACAAGTAGGAACAATGCTTTAAGACAGAGGCAACCTCCTAAAAAAAGGTTGCCTTTTTTTCTGTCGAGCCAATTACAAAACTCCTGTGCCACGCCGCAAACTATCGTAGCCGCTGGCTTCAGCCAGCGGAAACGGCAAGCTTTTCCAGGGAGTTTTGAAATTACCTCTGTCAGCAGACAATGAGCAAAAAAGAGCAAGAGACCATAGTCTATGTCCAAAGCCTGGGGTGCGCCAAGAACCTGGTGGACACTGAGGTAATGTGCGGTGCATTGAGCACACAGGGCGCATTTCTCACCGACCAGCTGGAACTTGCAAACGTATTCCTTATAAATACCTGCGGCTTCATACGGGACGCAAAGCAGGAATCCTACAATGCAATACGCGATGCATTGAAGTGGAAACGCCAGGGGCGCGGGCGCCGCGTGGTGGTAGCCGGCTGCCTGGCGCAAAGGGAACTGCCCACGCTGAAGCAGAAATATCCCCAGGTGGATATCTACATGGGGCTGGACGATGTGCCGCGGATAGCGGAATTGCTCAAGCAGACTGCGCCACAAGAGGAGCCTCAGCAGTTCGCATTGCCCAAATACCTTTATGACCACGAAACGCCACGCCTGATGCTGACGCCGTCCGCATACGCATACATCAAGGTGGCGGAAGGCTGCGACCACCGCTGCGCATACTGCGCCATACCCATGATACGAGGCGCGCAGCGCAGCCGCGACCTTGCATCTGTGGAGGCGGAGGCCAGGCAGCTCCTGCAAGGCGGCGCACTGGAACTGGACTTCATCGCCCAGGACACGTCCCGCTACGGCGTGGACCTTCAGCCAAGACAAAGCCTGGAGGCGTTGCTGCGACGCTGCGATGCCATGGACGGAGACTTCTGGCTGCGGGTGCTTTATACACATCCGCTTCATCTGACCGAGGGACTGGTGGACGTTCTCGCCAATTCCAGGCATGTCGTGCCATATCTGGACATACCCTTGCAGCACATTGCCACCAACGTGCTGCGCAAAATGAACCGCGCGATGGACGGGGACAAGGTCAGGGAACTGCTGGCGGGCATACGTGCAAAGCGGCCTGACATGACTATACGTACCACATTCCTGGTGGGCTTCCCAGGTGAGACAGAGGAGGATTTCCAGGAATTGCTGGATTATGTGAAGACCTTCCGATTTGATCGGCTGGGCATATTCGTGTTCTCTCCAGAGGCGGGCACTCCCGCGTATGAAATGAAGGAAGGCATAGTTCCAGAGGAGCTGGCCAGGGAAAGAGCTGAACAAATCATGCTGGCGCAGAGGGAGATTTCATTGGAGAAGAACCGCAGCCTCATCGGAACAAAGGCGAAAGTGCTGCTTGAGGAACTGGTCTCTGATGGAAAACGCGGGCAGCTCTGGCATGGGCGCACTGCGGGGGACGCACCTGAAGTGGACCAGACCGTCACCGTGAAATGCAAGGCAAAGCACAATGAACCCTGCTTTGTGGAAACAAATGTCATCGCGGCAAAGCACTATGAACTTGAGGCGGAGGAAATAGCCAGGTAAACTGGCATATAAGGAGGGATTATGGCAAACGACAAGGAAAAAGGTAACGACAGCAAAAAGAACGGCGCCTGGCTTAGGAAACGCCAGGCCGCACGCGTCGTGGCCGCCATTATTGTAGTAATTGCCCTGCTTGGTGCAATTGTGGCTTCATGCTATGGTCTCAGGCAATTCCTGCTTATCAAAAATCCTCATTTCATTTGCAGGACACTGGACTACCAGCCAACACCGAACTTCACGGCAAAGCGAGTTCAGACCATATTGGAGGAAATGGGCGAGGCCAAAGGCTGCATTCTGGGACATTCAAACCTGCTTCAACTGGACATACGCGCAATACGCGAAAAACTACTTAGCTACCCTACTGTACGGAGCATCAAGGTGCGCAGGATACTGCCTGGCACACTGAAACTGGAATTGAAAGAGCGCATTCCCTTCGCCATGCTCAGTAGTTCAGGACAGACACTGGACGCCTTGATAGACAGTGAAGGCTATGTATTCCAGCCCACTGCCAATGCAATACCACCGGGAAACCTCCCACTCATAACCAAAGTCAAGGGTGTCAGAAAAATCCCGCTAGGGGAGCAATGCAACGAGCCAGCCATTAAGGCGGCCCTTGCCTTTCTGGAACAGACATCCAGCAATATGCAGATCAAAGGCGCGGAATTCACAACTGTCGCAATTGTGCTCAACTATGACCTTGAACGTCTGGAAGCGCATATCACTGGCGTCCCTGGAAACAGGATATTCGCAAAAGACACGGTGGTATTCGCGCCTTTTGACGCGAATACCATGGATACTGTAATGAAGAATTTCTACGGCATACTCGCCCGCAAGATAAAAGACGGAGAAACCTTGAGTCGTGTGGATCTGACCGTGGGCAAGAACATTCCCACACTAAAATAAGTGGACTGTGAAGAAGCTGGGTGTCTGCGGATAGTGTTCAACGTCCTGACGCGCGGCCAATGGCCGCGCGG
>JAFZZD010000409.1 GCA_017615955.1 Victivallales bacterium | reverse complement strand
GCACGAACTGCATTCTTCCTTGCGTATTCAAGCCCGCCTGACCCCAGAGCCGCAGGTGGCTGCCGCCACCGTGAACGCGGAGTTGGCACTCCAGCGGTTCCAGGGTGCGGAGGGTGTGCTTGGTCAAGACGCCTCCGTCTGGAAAGGACGTTCGCTCACCGACCTGTGGAAAATACCGCCCGAACTGTCAGCCGCCATCAAACTCCGTCTGGCCAACCAGGAAGCTCCGCGCCTGGAATGCATCTGCCCTGGATTGGACGGGTTGCCAGAGGTGATTGCCACGCTCCCCGCCTACCAGCCACGTACACGTGCCTCGCGTCAAATCCGTCTGACTCTGCGACGCACGGGAAATCTGGGCAAAACGTATGCCTGGCGATTCGCCTCCAAAGAGGACAAGCGGCTGCCTGCTGATTTTCTGGCCTTGCCGGACACAACTCGCTCAAGCATCCTGTCAGCGGTTTCGGCGTGCCGCAGCACGGACACACCTCAGAACCAATCGCTGGAAATAAACGGTGTGCGTTACCAGCTTGCTGTGGAGCGAGAGGTTGTCCGTTACCCATTCCGTCCTGTGCGCGGGCATTGGCTGGGCATCGATGATGCAGGACGCGACGTGCTGGTGCGTCTGCTTTACGCCCTGCGCACCTCCCTGACCTTTGGCCTGATTCTGGTATGATGTTCACTGGGCATCGGCACGCTGGCAGGCTTCATCCAGGGCTATTGCGGGGGCTGGGTGGACTTGGCTGGACAGCGCATGATTGAGATTTGGAGCGCACTGCCTTTCCTTTACATCATCATTTTGCTGGGTTCCATCTATGGTCCTGGCTTCTGGCTGATGCTGTTCTGCTATGCCCTGTTCAACTGGATCGGCATGTCCCATTACATGCGGGCACAGATGCTCCAATTGCGCAAACAGCCCTTTGTGGAGGCTGCACTCTGCCTGGGGCTCCCGCCGTGGCGCATTGTCCTGAAGCATATCCTGCCCAACTCCCTGGTTCCGCTCATCACCTTCTTCCCGTTCTCGCTGGTCGGCGCCATCGGCTCCCTGGCAATGCTGGACTATCTGGGCTTCGGACTGCCGCCGCCCACCCCCAGCATCGGGCAACTGCTTCAGCAGGCGCAGGCGCAGCGCTGGGCCTGGTGGCTGATTCTCTACCCATCCCTCCTGCTCTTCTGGGTGATGCTCCTCGGCGTTTTCGTCGGCGAAGGCGTCCGCGACGCCTTTGACCCCCGCCAGCAGGGCAGATTGGAATGAAGACAAGTGTTGTTCAGCGGCAAAAACCGTGCAATGATGAATTGGCGTATTGTCCATTTAGGGTTATATTCCTATTATAAAAACAACGGAGCATCGTCATGGGTATGTTAAAGCGAATAACGGTCAAAGGTTTTAAGTCCATCAAATCACTGGTGGATTTTGAACTACGACATTTGAATGTGATTGTCGGGGCAAACGGCTCTGGCAAGAGCAACCTGATGCAGTTGTTCGAAATGCTCTTTGCCATGTCGTATGGTGGCTTTCAGAAGTTTGTACTGGAAAACGGGGAAAGCAACTGCTTCTGCCACAACGGAGCAAAGGCAACAAAGGAGATAGACATCAGACTGGATTGCGAGAAGGACAATGCCCCCATCACGTATGAACTGAAATTAACGCCTGCTTCGTATCGTCTGATGATACAGGAACGATTCATTGCCACTGGATGCGGGGAGCCTTTCAGCACACCAGCATACGAAAGCGAAATTTTCGCAAGCAAAACGACGGGGGGCTTTCCATGGCACGTTTATCATTTCTATGACACAACGCGCCTGGCTGATTCCAGAACCTCATCCATTATCGAAGATTGCCATTACCTGCGAAGCATGGGGGAGAATATCGCACCTTTTCTCCTGCACCTAAAAGAATGTTTTCCTTGGCATTACCATGACATTCTCTCCACAGTCCAG
>JAFZZD010000408.1 GCA_017615955.1 Victivallales bacterium | reverse complement strand
TAAATACAACATGAACAGATACATCATACATGGCCCCAGCCGCATCAGCGGCAGCATCACGCTTGGCGGCAACAAAAACGCCGCCTTGCCGATGATCGCGGCGGCAATGCTCACCGAAGAGCCGCTCATATTGCACAATGTGCCTGACATACTGGACGTGCGCAACATGCTGCGTGTGGCGTCTGGTCTGGGTGCTGAAGTGGATTTCAATGCCGGCACTTTGCGCATCCAGGCTAAAGGGCAAATCAAAACCGCGATTTCTGACGAGCTTTGCCGCCTGACACGCACGTCCTTCCTCTTCGCGGGGCCTCTTTGCGCTCACTACGGGCATTCCACCATAGGCAGTCCCGGCGGTGACATCATCGGCAGACGCAGGCTGGACACACACGTGTATGGCCTGGGCAAGCTGGGAATGGAGATTTCACGACAGGGACAGGGCTTTGTATTCTCCTGCGAACGCCTGGCAGGATGCGAAATGTTCCTGGACGAGGCAAGCGTGACTGCAACGGAGCACATAATGCTGGCGGCAGCCTGCGCCGAAGGCAGCACCATGATACGCAATGCAGCCTGCGAGCCGCATGTGACGCAACTGGCAAAGCTGCTGGTGGCAATGGGCGCAGAAATCGACGGCATTGACACGAACATCCTGGTCATCCGCGGCACAAGACAACTTCACGGCGCGGAAATGACCATCGAAAGCGACCATGTTGAGGCAGTGAGCTACCTTTCGCTTTGCGCCGCGGCCGGCGGTGAAATCGAAATCAAAGGGCAGATCTCGCCGCACAACTACTGGATGGCACGCCGTGTGCTGGAGAAATTCGGCTGCAGTTTCACCATCAGGCCAAACATAATCACCATGAAGGCGCCAGAGCAACTTGTGGTCAAGCCAGACCTGAACAATGCCATTCCCTGCATTTCAGACGGGCCATGGCCACAATTTCCATCGGACATGATGAGCTGCATGATCACACTGGCGACACAGGCGCAGGGCACGGTGCTTTTCTTTGAAAAGATGTTCGAAAGCAGGATGTACTTCGTGGACAAGCTGATTTCCATGGGGGCAAACGCCATTGTCTGCGATCCACACAGGGTGGTAATTTCCGGTCCATCAAAGTTGCATGGCGTGGAGATGACCAGCCCTGACATACGCGCGGGCATGGCAATGCTGATCGCGGCCTGCTGCGCTGAAGGGGATTCCATTGTCAACAACATAGACATGATACGCCGGGGCTATGAGGCACTGGGCGACAAGTTGAAACTGCTGGGCGTGGACTTCGAGGAGTGCTAGTGGCAATCACCTGCAAATCACAATTCTGGCACCAGCTGAACACGCTGCATTCAGGCATGGGGAAATTGCTGGTGCTGCATCCAGACACCTACGACGAATTGCAGGAATGCATATCACAGGCAAAATCACTGGGCAAGAAACTGCTGATTATCGGCAATGGCAGCAATCTTGTCGGCAGCGACGAGGATGACATCTGCATTGCAGTCAAATTGCCAGCACTACCTGAATTGCAGATAGTTGGAACTACAGTAAGCTGCAATTGCGGTGTTCAAGGCACATCGCTGTTCTGGAAACTGGCTGAACTTGGTCTCGGCGGCGCGGCGGCGATTTCAGGAATACCAGGCACGCTGGGAGGTCTGCTGAAAATGAATGCAGGCGCCAATGGAATGGAAATATGCGAAATCGTCGCGGAAATGCAAGGCATTGAGCTGGACAGCGGCAAAACCTGGCATTGGGTCAGGGAGCAAGGCGGCTGGGCGTACAGGCAATCGCCCGTGCCAGGCAATGCCTGCGTCACCAGAGCAACCCTCACAATGCAGACTTGCATTCCAGAACAAGAGTTGAATGCACTAAAGCAAGAGAGTGAACGCAGAAAACGAGTAACGCCATCCTGGTGGTCCGCAGGAAGCATATTCCGCAATCCCGCGCCTGACATACCGGCTGGACGCCTGCTGGAGGAAGCAGGCTGCAAGGGACTTGAGCAGCCCCCGTTCCAGGTGAGCATTCAGCACGCCAACTGGATTGTCAACAGCCAAAAACTGCCAGGCAGCGCAGCAGCCGTGTTGAAGCTGATAGAGGAGATGCGTTCGCGCTGTCCAGTACCCCTGCAATGCGAGCTTGTCAACGCAAAACTATCGGAGTCGCTGGCTTCAGCCAGCGGAAAAGGCTTGCAATGTCAATAGTTTTGCAATTACCTCAAGCCATAAATAAGTTTTACAAGGACAATGGTATCATTTGAGAAAATGGCGCCCTTTATGCTGAGGGCAAGAGTAGTGGAAGTAGGACGGGACAGGCTGGCGCAAGTCAAGAAGAAACTGGCCTGCCTGCTCATCACAACTGACATATCCGAGAACAGCAAGAACGAGATGCTGGCGTCTTTCAGCTGCCCGGTTTACCAGCATTTCACATCCGAGGAAATAGAGGCCATGTTTGGCTTCCGCGGCACCAAGGTGCTGGGCTTCCACCGTTCGCCGCTGACGCAGTCGGTCCTGCCATTGCTGGCGCCATATCTTGTAGGGAGAAACGCAAAATGATGCAGAAAAAACTAAATGAACTAGTCCGCAGTGATTTGCAGCGCATTGTGGCAATAGAGCCAGGCGACAATGGGGAAGCCGTGTTGTACAGGCGTGAGGAGGACGGCAGCACCAGCAGGCTGACCATGCCATTCCACCCATGGCTGCTTATTGGCGACCTGGACCTCTGCCAGGAATTGACCACGGCAAGCCAGCTTGACGCGCTGCATGGCGACGGCTGCTTCAAGGTCAGGGCATTCTTTGACAATGCCAATGCCTACGACCAAGCACTGAAAACGCTGCGCAAGGTGACACGCCTGTCACCAAGCCAGGGCGGCAAACGCTTCCGCATATTCAGCGACTACGACCAGCAGTTCCTCACAATGCACCCGGCCAGACTGTTTGACGGCATGACATTTGCACAACTCAAGCGCATGCAGATTGACATTGAGACCAGGACATCAGGAGACAAGAAGCACTTTCCGGACCCGAATATCCCTGGCGATGAAATCATTCTCATCTCAATAAAGGACACGGATGGCCTTGAAACATGCCTTTCAATCAAAGGCAGCAGCGAAAAGGCAGTTCTGGAGCAACTGGTGGAGATTGTGCGCACACGTGACCCCGATGTGATAGAGGGGCACAACATATTCAATTTCGACTTGGAATACATCGCAACCAGATGCAAGATGTTCGGCGTGCCTCTGGCACTGGGAAGGGACGGCTCCGAGCCAAAGGTGCGGGATTCCAGGCTGACCGTCAGCGAAAGAATTGTGCCATACAAGAGATATGACATCTATGGCAGGCATGTGGTGGACACTTTGCACCTGGTGCTGCTTTACGATGCAATACACAGGGACATGCCCAGCCACAGCCTGAAGAACGCCGTAAAGTATTTCAAGGTCGCCTCACCTGAACGCACATACGTAAAAGGTGACGACATAACGAATGTGTTTGACAGCGACACCGAAACACTGATCGCATATTGCATGGATGACGCAAGGGAGACTGACGCATTGAGCCGCATACTCTCCCCAAGCTACTTCTACCAGACGCGCCTGGTGCCGTTCTCATACCAGAGCTGCATAACCAGAGGCACCGCCGCGCGAATTGACGCGATGCTATGCGCGGACTATATGCAGTCCAACGCCGCCCTGCCCTATCCTGGCGAGGCAAAGGCGTTCCAGGGCGCATTGACCGAGGGGGACAGGCAGGGCGTATTCAACAACGTATGGCATGTGGACGTGCGCAGCCTGTATCCCTCCATAATCATCTCCAACGAGATGTGCCCGGCAAATGACACGCAGGGCACATTCCTGCGCATGCTGCGTGAACTGCGCTCATTCAGGCTTGCGGCCAAAGACGCCCGCAAGACAGCTGCGCCGGAGGAAAGGGATTTCTACGATGCACTGCAAAGCACATTCAAGATACTGATCAACTCCTTCTATGGCTATGCAGGATATGCGCTGGGCACATTCAACGACTTTGAAATGGCGGCAAAAGTCACCGAGACGGGACGGAACATACTCTCCGGCATGAGGGATTTCCTGGAAAACAATGGTGCCATTGTCATTGAGCTGGACACGGATGGTATCTACTTCTCGCCCGCAGACGGCACCACCGACATGGAGGCATTCTGCGCAAAGCTTCAATCCACTCTGCCAGACGGCATTGAAATTGAACTGGATGCGCAGTACAAGGCAATGTTCGGATACAAGAGCAAAAACTACGCCTTGCTGGCGCAGGACGACAATGTGATCCTGTCAGGTGCCGCCCTGAAATCCCGTGGAACAGAGGCGTTCCAGCGTAATTACATGAAGGATGTGATCACACTGCTGCTGCATGGCCACAGGGAACAGGCAGACCAGGTATATGAAAAGTATGCCAAGGCCATAGAGGAGCACACGCTGCCCATTGGGGACTTCGCCAAGAGGGAATACCTTTCCACATCCACGGCGGTTTACCAGCGCAAACTGGCCGCTGGCCAGACCAAGCGCAGCGCCGCATACGAACTGGCCCTCGCATCAGGCAGGGAATATGCACAGGGCGATGCGGTGGACTTCTATGTGACAGGCACAAAGAAAAGCGTGTCCGTCACGGAGAATTCCAAACTGCTGTCCGAGGCCGATCCAAATGTGCGTGATGAAAACGTCCCCTTCTACCTGGCCAAACTGCAACAGCTCAGAAAAAAATTCCTGGAGGAGATAAAATAGTGG
>JAFZZD010000407.1 GCA_017615955.1 Victivallales bacterium | reverse complement strand
TGCGCGCATCTCTGGCGTATCTCCTGGACATACCAGGCGTCCATTCCCAGCAGGTCGTAGCTGATTACAAGCACCTTGTGCCCGTTGTCGTCCAGGCAGATGCCAGAGAGGAACAAGTCGTCATGAATGGCGACTGACACGTCGTGGGGTCCGTATCCCGCAATGAGCGTGCCGCATTCGGGTGTGATTTTCTTTGAGAAAGAGGCGATTTTCATTTCTACTCCTTAATTATTGATAAATCAGTTTGCAATGCGCATTATTATAATTATCGTACTGCTTGTTTGCAAATCGTTTTGTGTTTATAAATAGGAGAGTTGAAATGAAAGTGACATGTATTGCGTTGATGCTCTGCGCGACATTGCTGTGCGCAGGCACTTTGGAGCAGCGGCGGGCTGCGCGTGCGGAAATAGACAAGGGCAATTGCCGTCCATATCTTGCGAATGAGGATGTGGAGATACGCCGCTATGCCCTATACAGGCTGGCTGCAAATGACCCTGCAAAGGAGCTGGAGGCATTGAAGGCCGCAGTAGAGGACAAGGAGGCGCTGGTGCGTCATGCCGCAGTCACATTGCTGGGGCGCCTGGCTGGCAAGAATGCCCAGGCCGATGAGTTGCTGGAAAAGATGGCCAATGATCCTGACAAGACAGTGCGCGACATGGCGACACAGTTCTCCTGGCCATTCAAGAACAAGAACATGCGCCTCAGCGAGGACCCCAGCTGGGACTATGAGGTCACAACCATCAAGTCCATTGAAATACCCCAGGACGACTGGCGGCTTCTTCCAGACGAGAAGAACAGGGGGCATAAGCACAACTACTTCATGCCCAAGTTCAATGACAGCAATTGGTACAAGGCAAAGTGCGGATATTGGAACCAAAACGGAATGGACGCATACGATGGATATGCCTGGTATCGCATTCGCTTTAAAATGCCCGAAAAGATGAACTGCAATGCGGTGGAGGTGCGCTTTGGTGCCGTGGACGAATCAGCCTGGGTTTGGCTCAACGGAAAGTACATCGGCAGCCATGACCTGGGCAGCGCTGGCTACAACAAGACATTCTCGCTGGATTGCCGAAAGGAAATCATGTTCGGAAAAGAGAACATCCTGGTGGTGCGCGTGCTGGACAGGGAACAGGGCGGCGGTATTTGGAAGCCGATTTTTATTGATATATTGAAATAAAAGGAGGTGTATAAAATGAAGAATATCATTGCTTTTATAATAATAGCGGCGGTGTTTTGCGTTTCGGCGCTGGAATTGGATTTCACTGACGGCGGCAAGAAGCTGGATGGGACATACCAGCTCAAGCTGCGCGGCAACGATGTGGCGGAATATACCGAGGATGGCTTGAAGAGCGTATCGATGGATACCAAGGATGTCCAGGGCGGCGCCATTCTTGTAAAGAAGCATCCTGAATTCTCGCCGCAGGGCGCCTTTGAGTGCGAGATAGAGTTCAAGATTGTGCCGGAGGTTTGGAAAGGGCGCAAGGGAGGCAGGTGCTATCTTTTTGATTCCAAGTACGAGCAGAGCGAACCCAAGGACAAGAAGGGCAAGCATCACTGCGGCTTCATGATGTTCTACCAGAAGAGCAACAACACATTCCAGGTGGGTGCCATGATAGGCGTGGAAGGCAAGGCGGACTGTACCATGATATCCAATACAGTTCCCCTGTCCAGCAGCACGCCTAATCGTCTGCTGCTGAAGTTCGACCCGTCTGGCTGGCAGGAATTATATCTTAATGGCGAGTGCAAGGCAAAGGCCAAGTCCATTATCGGCAACATGGCGCCAGCTGTACGCAATGGTGTGGTGGGCAGCCGCTACAGCAGCAATTATGGCGTGCTGGCGGCCATAGTCCAGAAAGTGCGCATTGAACCATGCGAGGCGAAGAAATTCTCCAAGATCGACATGGTTTCCAAGAAATACGGCAGCAGGCGTGTTTTCATGCGTAGGGAGAAGAACTGCCAGATCACAGCGGAATTCTACAACACCACGCCTGAAAAGCTGGAAGGCACGGTGACCGCGCTCATGGAGAACACCGCTTATAAGAACACGCAGCCTTTCAGTGCGGAGGCGGACAGCGCGGCATACGTCACATTCCCAGTGGAAAGCAATCTCATGGTTGGAAAATACCTGATGAAGCTGGCTTTTGCGGACAAGGAAGGCAAGGAGCTTGGCAAGGGCGAACTGATAGTGACCATTGTGCCTGAAATGACGGACTTCATGCCCTTTGTGGTTTCAGACCACTTTGAAGGCAGCATAATGGACACAATCCACGAGATGGGCTTCACCCATGTGCACAACATTCTTTCCGCCCGCAGAGGCAAGATGACGGACTTCACGGCGGGGCGCGCAATCGAATCACTGGACACGCACCTTGAGCATGGCCTTTTCTGCGATGACAAGACACGCATCAACGAGCGCTTTGTGAAGGACGGCAAATATCTCCAGATCAACCGCAATGGCAAGCCCTACGAGCGTGCCAGCCTGGATGCGTCGGAGCCTGCAGTCTATGAGGCGGCGATGGAGGCAATAGAGGATGCGGTCAAGAGATTTGGCTCCCATCCTGGATGGGACCGCATCTACACCAACAACGAGATGAAAGATGGCACCAAGGTCAGTTTCACGGAAAATACACGCAAGAGGCTGAAGGCGGCCACAGGGCTGGATGACATACCTGGCATGGTATCAGGACGCGGTCCCATTTCATACTCCGCGCATCCCAACATGCCGTGGAACCGCGTTGTTCCCGTGACTGACCCCGAGTATCGTTTCTGGCAGTGGTTCTGGCGTGAAGGCGATGGATGGGACAAGCTGAACGGCGACATTGGCGAACTGGCGGAACGCGGCACTGGTCGCAAGAGCTTCCATTCAGACTTTGCTCCTGCAACACGTGGCATGCCATATCTGGGCGTGGGCGGCAAGGTGTCCATGGTAAGCACCTGGGTTTATTGCAATCCTGACCCCATCAAATTGGGGCAGGTGATTGATGAATTGATATGCCTGGCGGACAAGAAGAAGCTGTATGGCGTAGGCAACCAGGGCATCTGGTACAGGAACCAGACTGCACCCTCGAATATGAAGGTGGAGAATCCGCCCGAATGGCTTGCCCGCGAGCAAAACGCAAAGTACATTTCACCTGCGCCTGACAGCTTGATGGAGGGCTTCTGGATTGCGATTACCAGGAGGGTTGCATTTTTGGACACCCACGGCCAGGGTTCCTGGCTGAGGCCACGCAACCACTCCTATCGCTACACCAATCCAGAGGTCACCAAGGTCTTCCCCAAGTTCATCCATGCCGTTGTACAGCCATTGGGCCCCGCATTGAAGCATGTGGATGACATACAGCCTGAAGTCATGATACTTGAGAGCTTCACCAATGCTCTGTATGGCGGCGGGCATCCCTGGGGCTGGGGCAGTGGCTGGATTCCAGACTTGCACATGGCCTTGCAGTGGGCGCACATACAGGCTGGCTTCTGCTACGAAGAGCACATTTTCCGCGGCGATTTGGACAATGGGAAGTGCAAGGTCCTCATTCTGCCTTCGCTGGCGGTGCTTAGCGACAAGCTGCTTGAGAAGCTGCGCTCATTGCAGGCAAATGGCCTGATCCTAATGGCGGACGAGAATCTTAACCAGGAGCTGATGCCTGACATCCGCTTCCATTCTGTATCAAGGAATGTGCTGGACAACCAGGAAAGCAAGGCCAAATTGCAGAAGTTAGGTCTGGAACTGCGCAAGCTCTTGTCGGAATGCATTTGTCCCAATCTGGATGCAAGCAGTCAGGATCTTATCGTGCACCGCAGGGCCTCTGGCGAAGCTGAGTATATCTTCGCAGTGAATGACAAGCGCACCTACGGCGACTATGTGGGACAGTGGAAGCGCGTCATGGAGAAGGGCCTGCCAATCAAGGGGAGCATCTCCGCAATCACGGATTTCCCGATGGCTGCGGCATACGATTTGGTCGCCCACAAGGAAATCGGCTGGGCTGATACAAATGGCAGCTATTCCTTCTTTGTGGATCTGGAGCCAGGCTGGGGCAGCATCATCCTGGCATTGCCTGAGAAGATTGCGGGTGTCAGCATGAAAGCGCCTGAAAAGCTCACGCGTGGAAAGGACTTCAGCATAAATGCCTTCATTGTGGACAAGAAGGGCAGGGCGATCAAGGCAGTCCTGCCGTTGGAAGTGACTTTCAAGCAGGGCGAGACAATCCTGCCAGGCACGGGCTTCTATGCCACGGACAAGGACGGCGTGTTCAAACTGGATGACACCGTTGCGCTGAATATGCCCACTGGCAAGGCTACGTTGACTATCCGCTGCCTGGCATCAGGCAAAGTCGCCACAAAGACAATCGAGGTGAAATAGGCGCTAATGGAGGTAGCCAGCGCGTCCCGCGCTGGAGAGGTAGCCAGCGCGTCCCGCGCTGGAGAACCACTACACAATTACCATGGACTGCTTGTCGCAAATTGCCAGGCAGTGCTTTCCCGCGCGAGACGCGCTGGCTACCCCAGCTAATTTGCAAAAGCGCGTTTATATGTTACATTTCGGCGTTTTAATGTCATTATGCAAAATACAGGAGTTTGATGGCGATATTGTTCAAATGCAAGGTTTGTGGCAGGGCCTGCGTGGCGGGTGCTCCTGGAGAGGAATGCGCCTGTGCGTGCGGTGCGCTTCAAGCCGCTCCACAGGCCAGTGAGGAAGACTGCGCCTTGGTTTACAAGGACGGGTATCCCAACGAAGGTTTGCCTATCACCTTGGGTGAATTGGGCAAGCAGATTGCGGAGGGGAATTTTGTGCCTCTGGACCTGATATTCTACAATGGGATCTGGCAGCCTTTGAACATGGTGTTTGAGATTCCTGCTACGCCAGAAGTCGAGGTTTCCTCAGGCGATGAGATTGCATTGAAGTGGAAGGAACTGCCAGCTGCGGAAGGTTTTCCGCCGCCATCATACGGCGGTCCTGGAAGACTGCGTGGTTTGGCTTCGGACTTGTGGCATGGTTTTCTGCGCATGCGGAAATTCCGCTACATGACGCCGATGCAGAAGACCGTTTACATTCTGATTGTACTGGTGTTTGCTTCTGCACTTTACACTTTCCTGTTGGGAAGGCTGATAAACCGCATATTGTGGAAACCTGCATACGTTGTCGTTTACAATCATAATGACTGCGAGTGCAACGCGACTTTGCGGAAGACCGGTTTTATCAGGCGTGAGATTACTGTGCAGCCCAAGTCGCTGGGTGTGTTCCAGGATGTGTTTGTTCCATTCCCGTTGCAGGCTAATCTGAAGTTGCGTCCCTCGGCTGGCAAGCAGGGTGAGACACGCTACTCGAAGGTGCCTGTGGGACCGGGGCATGACATTGTGGTGAATTTCGGCGGGGACGAGGTGTTCGGCGAATATGACTTGACCATTTTGGAAACCTTGTCCCTGAACGGCTTGTTTGAACGGGACCTGGGCAAGCAGATCGCGGCTCTCCAGGGGCCGGACAAGGCGCTGGCGATTCAGAATGAACTGCACGACATGGGAAAGCATGTGATGCAGAACGCTGTCGATGGCATGCTTATTTCTGACGGAAGCTATGATTTCAGCATGCTGGGTATTGGCAGGAGCACCGACTATTTGGAGCATAAGAAGCAAAACGCACCCAAGGAAAAGCTGCCCCTCATCATGATGAATGACAAGGCAAGCATGAAGTTCAAGAACGCAAGCATTGAATTCAGACCCAGGAACGCGTCAATGCCATGCACATTCAAGATAGTGTTCCCCTCGGATTTCCTTCCCTTGCCGGCGAGCATGAACAATGACCTGGCGCCTAAATTCAAGGCAAAGAATGTGAAGCCGCCGAAAGGTGGCAAGGGTAGGATCAATGTGAAGCCGCTCAAGGCTGAAGTGGTCCAGGCCAGCATCAAGTACGACACATCGAAGAACATGATTTTGACCTTTACGCCCCTGAAGGGAAATGTCATGGCATACGTGGAGTACCCCATTGACAAGGACAAGGATTTTGCAGGAACCTGGACCTACCAGGCCACGCTTTGCAGGAGCGGAGCCAATGCGAACAAGTGGAAGTGGACCTGGAAATACAATGGCAAGGCTACGGAGAAAACCGCCCCTGGCAAGGCCCCGAGGCAATTCTCGATGAGTGTGGAGCGTGATTACGCGGGAAATACGACTTTGAAGTTTTAGAGGATGGGACAATATGGCAGGAGAACGCTTGTATTTGGTTAAGACGCCCGGGGGCGAAGAACTTGGCCCGGTGGATGAGAATGTGCTTGTCAAGTGGACTGAAGAAGGCAAGGTGACCTTGGAGTGCAAGGTGCGCACCACATTGGTGCCTAATTGGGAGCCTGCCATTGAGGTGCCTGCCTTGAAGAAAATCCTCAAGATGCGCCTGGTGGAGAAGATCGAGAGCCAGCATGATACATTCCTGGAAAGGGTCAAGAGGCGCATCTTCCTGCGCTATGAGGACTTCAGCAAAGGCGCGACGAATGGCCTGTCCAATGCGGATTCCGCCGCGTTGCCGACTGCTGAAATCTGGATGCGCGTGGTGGCTGGCATCACCGATTTCCTAATATTGATGGGCGTCCTCTTGGTGTACTACCTGATTTGCGCCTGGATGTTCAGCAAGGGCATATTGAGCGGCAACAACGTGTTTTATATCGGGTTCATCGCATATTGGCTCACAGTGGTGTTCTACTATCTGTTGGGCATGTCTGTATTCACGCAGACGCCTGGGCAGCGCTTCTGGGGAATATACCTGGTGCGCAATTCAGGCGAGGAATACTGGATTGGCCGCGCCTTCTTCTATTTCCTGTTCATGCTGCCTTTTGGCATATTCACTCCGATATTTGTCTATGTTACACCTTCGGGGCGCAGCCTCCAGGAGATCTTGACTAGTACACGTGTGGTGAAGATTGTTTTTGATGAACAGCGTCGCAAGAGAAAATAAGTCATCTATCGCGGGAGCCAGCCGTCGATATTCCCCAATATTGACCCGATACATCTGTGCAGGCTTCCTGGTGCCGTTTGTCTGTTCAGTCCTGGTATTCATTGCCCTTTTTCTATTGAGGGACGTGCTGGACAACATCAGCGATTTTCTTGACAAGGGCATAGCCCCCGCCAAAATCGCGCTGTATTATTTTGCGTTGCAGCCGGCGAATCTTGTGAATGTGATGCCAGTGGCTGTGTTGCTGGGCACTAGTTTCCTCACAATGACGCTGGGGCGCAACAATGAGCTTACGGCGATGCGGGCGTCTGGTCTTTCCCTGGCGGCATGTGCAAGGCCAATCTGGATTTGCTCTGTAATAGCCAGCATCCTGGTTTTTGCAATAAATGAATCATGGGGCGCCAAATGCCAGCAGAAGGCGGCGGACATCTACTACAGCACTGCTAAAAAGAATAAAAAGACAGCTGGCCGTTTCAGTTTCAGGAATCCTCTGGACAGAAGGGACTGGAGCGTGGAGGCGATTGACGATGACGGCAATGCAGTTTCCCCTGTGGTCAGGCAGTATGGCGAAAATGGCCGCAGCCAAAGCATGATTGCAGCGCAGAAAGCCATCAAAACGCAGCAGGGCTGGATTTTTGAAAAGGGCTTCATCCAGAATTACGCCGAGGATGGAATGACACTGGCTGGCAAGGAAGTCTATTTTGAACAGCAATTGATGCCATACAACGAGAATCTTCAGGAACTCAGCGAGCTTGGCAGGAACAGCGAGATGATGAATATCGAGGAACTTTTCAAGGCATTGGGCAATCCATTCATCACATCGGAACGAAAGCAGCGTCTCATGAAGGTTCTTGTCTGGCATAGGCTGACGGTGCCCCTGGCATCGCTGGTGGCGGCCCTGCTGGCCTTCTCGCTGACAATTTCAACGGGGCGCAAGGGGGCGGTGAAGGGCTTCGCCATGGCAGTGGCACTTCTGGTGATGTTCTATGTCGCAGGGCAGCTTGGTGTGAATCTTGCACGCAACGGCTATCTGACGCCGTTTCTGGGCGGTGCATTGCCGCAGTTATTGTTCCTGGGCGGAGCAGTTTATTCAATGTACAGACGGCAATGAGCTGCATATTCTTCCTTAATATAGGCAATACCCATACCCAGGTGGCGGAAAATTCAGGCAATGGCCTGCGTTTGCTTTCCGTGTACGATACCAAAAGCCTGGACGACACGATTCCGCAACTGGAGGAGGACATCGGCGGCAAGGGCTATGCCGTCTGCGTGGTGCCAGCACTGAAGGAGCGACTGCAAGCAAGATATGGTAATCGGCTTCATTTCCTGTCCTGCGTGGATTTCGGCATGCTGGATTTTTCACTGGTGGACACCTCGACTTTGGGGATGGACCGCATTGCAAATGCCGCTGCCGCATTTTCCCTGGTCGAGGGGCCTGTCATCGTGGTGGACTGCGGTACCTGCGTGAATACTGTCATAGTTGATGGGGCGGGCCGTTTTTTAGGCGGCGCCATATCTCCTGGACGCAGCATAATGCGGCGCGCCCTCAACAGCTATACTGCGCAGCTGCCTTTGCTGGAACTGCGTGACGAGATCCCCTCGCCCATAGGCCGCAACACCCGTGAGGCCATGGCCGCTGGAACGGACCTTGGCAGTGTAGGCGCATTGCATGAACTTCTTTCCCGTACAGTGGAGCAGCTACATGAAGACTATACCATATATGCCACTGGCGGCGACGCTCCGTATTTCCTTAAGGCATTGCCAGACTTATTAAAGCCAGCACCGAGTTTTCTGACGCTTCAGGGCGTCAAGTTGGCTGCAATGGCATCCATGTGAGCGCCGAAGCGGCGCTCACTCAAGTTGAGCAATAGAATAGGGATGGTTTCTTGAAAAATTGACGTGATGGCCAACTTGCAGTGTCAAGTCTTTTATGCAAGGCCGCATCCAGCTTTGCGCCAGTGATGTGCCTTGCTGAAGTGGCAAAACAGGAAAAATTGGCATAATTTTACTATTTTTCACTATGCAAGGTGGAAAATGTTATTGACAAATAATGTATGCCACTGTATAATACCCACGATTTTCAGGGAACGAGTATTTCATTCCCTATAGGTAAATTTCACAAAAACTAGATAAGATACGATGAGTTTTGCTGAAATGGCTGAAATTGAAGTTAATGAAGACGACAGAGTTTATTCCAAAAGACATCTATGGGCACAGTTGGACAGGGAGAATATGATTGCATACGTTGGCATAACGGACTTCCTTGCCGAGCAGCTGGCGGAAATAGTCAGCATAGATTTGCCCATGCCAGGTGACGAGGTGGATGTGGATACCATGCTGATCCACCTGCACCTCCGCAACAGGATACATCACCTCAGGCTGCCTTTGACAGGGCGTGTGACTGAAGTGAACAAGGAAGTGCTGGACAATTGCAGCCTGGTTCACCTGGACCCCAACAAATACTGGCTTCTTGCAATGGAATATGATGATGAGGATGAACTGGATTTGTTGATGGATGCCGAGCAGTATTCCGAATACGTGGATTTGCTCTGATGTGCGAGGTCAAGGCGACATCGGCACTGCCCTGGCTGGGGGCAATCATGATCATTGCCGCGTTAATGGAGTGGCTGTCCCTGCATAATGACATGGTAAGGATGGTCTTCTATTGGCCGTACATCCCCTGCTTCACGGGCTTTGCTTTTTTGCTTTCGGCCATGTGGCCCGTGGCAATGCCCTCCTGGAGGCAGAAACTATTCGCGCCCTCGGCATTGTTTTGCTTTCTAATGCCCTTCTTTTGCTGGCGGGAGAGAACTCTCACGGAAGGCCTGCATTCATACGTCTGCTGCCAGCTGATTTTCGTGGCTTTGTTCTGGCAGCTTTTTGCCGTGATTGGCATGATGAGGGAAATGTTCCCCGAAAAAAGCAGTCTGAAATGGCTGAGGCAGCTTGTGCTCTATGGGATGCTGGTGCCGTGCTGTGCATTGATTGCGGCCAATTTCGGAACCACTGTCAATGACAGGGGCTTCGATTTGCTCTCGAAAGGCTTCTGGATCATTTGGAGCAGGACTAACATGGGCATGAGGTCGCTGCGTTATTTCATGGTGCTGGCAACTATGCTTGTCAGCGGATTCTGTGTGTCTGTCAGGAAAACGGGCGAAGTCGAGACAAGTCCCGGCGAAATCGAGACAAGTCCTCTGGAGGATTGAAAATGGCAACTGAACTTATCACTGCGCTGGATTTCCCTGATGTGGAAGGCGCTATGGCATTGGTGGACAGAATCGGCGAGGCCGGCCTTTGGTACAAGGTTGGCAAGCAGCTCTTCACAGCCTGTGGTCCAAGGGTTGTGGAGCAACTGAAGCAGAGGGGAAAAAAAGTGTTCCTTGACCTGAAGTACCACGATATTCCCAACACCGTGGCCCAGGCCGTCGCCTCCGCCGCCAGAATTGGCGCGGACATGTGCAATGTGCATGCATTGGGCGGCCCTGCCATGCTGTCAGCCGCCGCCGAGGCCGCTGAAAAGGCAAGGATACTGCTTACGGCTGTCACCGTGCTGACCAGCATGGACGCTGGCGAACTGGCCGCAGTGGGCATCGAAAGGACGCCTGAGGAACAAGTGTTGCGCCTGGCAAGGCTGGCGCAGTCCAATGGCGTTGCTGGCGTGGTCTGCTCGTCCTTGGAATTGGATGCCATACGCAATGCCTGCGGCAGGGACTTCGTGACAGTTGTACCGGGAATACGCCCTGCCGACAGTTCCGCCGATGACCAGAAGCGCATCATGACGCCTCGGCAGGCCGCACAGCGCGGAGCGGACTTCATTGTGGTGGGCAGGCCCATCACAAAGGCCCCAGATCCAGCCGCCGCTGCCGCTGCCATCTTAAATGAATTGCAGTAATTATTCATTATTGTTGCAAAATATTTGCATCAGCGGTAAAAATTATCAAAAGATGTAAAATATTTTTCGTTTTTTTTCGTTTCTTGTTTGACTTGAGTTTATGGGAAGTGAGGAAAACATAGAGGACAGTGAGCTAATAAGGCGTTTCAAAGCGAAGGACGAGAGTGCTTTCAATGCCTTGTATGCGAAATACCGTCTTCCGCTGTTTGGGTACATCCACAAGCTGCTGCCCAATACCTGCAATGCCACAATAGACGACTACTTCCAGCAGGTATGGATCAAGGTGGTGTCAGGGATTGACGCCTACAGTGACAACCAGAAGTTTTTCGCATGGATATGCCGCATAGCCCATAATCTTATCATAGATGCATACAGGCGCAACGCAGGTAGGCAATATGTGGAGATTGTGGACAACATACAGGGCGATGTGGGAGTGGGGCAACTTGAGGAACGGCTGGCAAAGGAAAAGATGATGGATGCCATTGACCAGTGCATTGCACAGTTGCCTTCCCAGCAGCGAGAGGTTGTGGAGTTCAGGCGCACCGGACTTAGTTTCAAGGAGATTGCGGACAAGCAGAACGCCACAATCAACACCGTTCTGGGCAGGATGCACTATGCGGTGTCGAGGATTAGGGAGATGCTCAAGGGCTTTGAGGAACAGGAGTGACGATTATGGATTGCAAGGAAGTTGAACAGCAGATTGTTTCAGGTCGGGAATTGACGCATGAAGCACAGTCCCATCTGCTTCATTGCAGGGATTGCCAGGACTTTTCCATGCTCTGCCTTTTGGCGGAGAAACGGGAGGGTGCCCCTTCCGCTGAGAGCGATGCAAAATGCCTGGGGCTTCTCCACAGGCATGAGCGTCTTACCCCTGTCGCCAGCAGACGCGGGCGCCTTTTTGTCTCAATCGCAGCGGCATTGCTTGTTATTTGCGGTGTCCTGACCATGCTTGAATTGCAGAAGGAGGAAGTGGCTGCACCGCAGGTGGCGGCGGTCTCACGCCGTGAAGTGCGCTATGATGACGATTGGCTGCTTTTGGCGGACAGCGACTTGGAGAAGCTGGAGCTTGGCAAGGAGGAGGCTCCCTTGAAGGAGCTATATGCCGAAATCGCCTCAATGGAAATGGACTTTTACGACATTTTCTAAAGGCAAGGAGTTTGAGTATATGAAATGGTTTTGCTGCTTGATTTTGATTATGACGCTGTCTGCGGTGTCTTATGCCCAGGCACCTGGCGAAGGGAAACATGAGATGCGCACCGAAAAGTTCAAGGGTGGCGAGCATCACAAGCCCATGCGGTGGGGCGGGGGGCCTTCTCCTGATATCTTTGTTTTCATGAACAAACTCAAGAAGGAGAATCCCGAGGAATACGACCGTCTGAACGAGTTGCGCAAGACCGATTTCAAGGCGTTCATTACGGAGATGAGACAGCGTCTGCCAAAGCGTCCTGACTTCAACAAGATCGGTGAGTTGAAGAAGCAGGAACGGGAGCTTGCAAAGAAAATCATGGAAACAGAGGAAGCAGCGGAAAAGGAGAAGCTCACTGCGGAACTGAAGCAGAAGATTAAGGAGGACTTTGATGTAATGCTGAAGGAGGCGGAGGCGCGGCTTGAGATGATGATGCAGCGTGTTGCCGCAATCAGGGAGAACGAGGAGCAGTTCTGCAAGGACAAACTGGAATTTCTGCTGCGCGATAATGACAAGGACAAGCCACAGGAAAAACAAAAGGCAGAGTAGCATTAGTGAAAAAGAGTGAGCACCGCTCGCATTAAGGACCACAAGGATTACAGAATAGTAGTTCTTGTGGTCTTTTGCTTTTTATGTTTCTCAATGAGACGGTCAAATCCAGTGTGAGCGCCGAAGCGGCGCTCACTCAAG
>JAFZZD010000406.1 GCA_017615955.1 Victivallales bacterium | reverse complement strand
TCTGCGTCTTTGCGCCTCTGCGTTAAAAGGGAGCGTCTCTGCGTTGAAAAGGTGTCTTTACATTTTCTGTAAATCCAGGTTTAAGCTGTGGCAATCAAAGGTATTTTTTCACAGTGCGCCTGTCCAGACCCGTTATGGTGGCGGTGGCGGCGATGGTTCCTTCACGCCTGTGGATTGCGCCGATATACCGCCTCATAAGTTCATCGGCAGTCATGCGGCAATTGCTGAAGAAGTCCTCATCACTGTCGCGCATACTAGGCTTATCATTATCAGGCGGTCTGTATTCGCCTCTGATGAGCAGGTTCCTCAGGCACTGTTCCATTTCGCGGACATTTCCCGGCCAGGCATAGTCCACGCCAAGGTTTGCCATAATCCAGTCTCCGCATTTGTCGGCGAAATCCTGCGCGTCCTTGCCGTCAAGCATACGCTTTGCCAGCGTGACGACGAACTTCCTCAATTCATCCTCCTGCCCGTCGATAAGCTGCCTGAGCGGCGCAGTATGTATGGTGTCCGAGCAGATTCTGAAGAATAGGTCATTGCGGAAGCTACCCTCCTGGCACAGCCTGAATAGATCTTGGTTGGTGGCGGCAATGACCTTTCCCTGGAATGAAAGCTGCCTAGCATCGCCGATGCGGTTGAACTGCCGTGTCTGAAGCAGTCGCAGCAGCTTCGACTGCGTCTCGGGACTTACATCACCGATTTCGTCCAAAAATATGCTGCCGCATTTCTGGCAGGTTTCAAAATACCCCTTCACCTCGCTGATTGCGCCGGTGAAGGCACCCTTGGCATGCCCGAAAAGCTCCGATTCAACCAAGGTCTGCGGCATTGCCGACAGCTGCACGGGATGGAAGCAATTGAGATATACCTCCTCAAATTTGTGCTTTCTGGCATTGAACGGAATGAACTGTGAGAAGGCGATTGAGCGTGCAACAAGCTCCTTTCCAGTGCCGGACTCACCGCAGATCAAGGTGGTTATGCTGTCCATCCTGGAATACATCTGCCTATAGTAGCGCCTCAAATCGTATGTGAATATGGACTGCCATATAGACGAGCGCATCTGCGCCGCAGCCATGGAGCCGCCCGCAATGAAGTCGAATATGTAATTGAAGGCCCGGTGTATCTGGTGGAAAAGGGCAAATATGTTCTCGGCGCAATAGTCGCTTTTTCTGGTACGCCCATGAAAGTTCACCGCCTTGGCAAAGTCCGCATTGAAGTCCTTGAAAAGCAGGGCATTCTCACTTTCCGCATCGCGGCCAAGATAGATGTTCCTGCACATGGGGCCGCTGTACTTGCCAAACAGCCAGTACATCACCAGCAGGTCCCAGCTGTCCAGAAACGCCTCTCCCTCAGCCTTGGCGCAGCCTTGCATTCCCCGCGCCACCAGTTGCTCGCTTAAATCGTTGATCGCAGCTAGATTGCCGTTCACGGACAATTCCCCGTTCACACTGTGCCACGCCTCGTACAGGCTGCGGAACCGGCGCCCCAGCAACTTCTTCTCTATGCTGGTACGCTCCACGGAAAACGGATTCACAAATATCAGTTCTCCGAATAGCCGTATCTGAACTTTTTCCATTTCAGTGAAGCCCCGCATGACTTTCTCCTGTAGTTTTTAGTGGACAGTGGACAGTGGACAGTGGACTGTGGACATT
>JAFZZD010000405.1 GCA_017615955.1 Victivallales bacterium | reverse complement strand
CTGGTGGAAATGCCCACCTCCGCGCCAAAGCCGTAGCGGTAGCCGTCCGCGAAACGCGTCGAGCAGTTCACATACACGCCCGCCGAATCCACATGGCTGATGAAATACCGTTTGCTCTCCTCATTTTCGGTGATGATCGCGTCCGTATGGTGCGAACAAAATCGGTTGATATGCGCCACCGCGTCCTCGACGCTGTCCACGGCTTTGATTGACAGCACCGGCGCCAGGTATTCCGTGCTCCAGTCCTCGTCTGAGGCGGGCTCACAGTCGATCACGGCCTGCACGGCCTCATCGCCCAAAAGGCGTACGCCCTTCTCCCGCAGTGCCGCCGCGATTGCGGGCAGGAAGGCTGCCGCGATGTCCCGGTGCACGAGCAGCGTCTCGGTCGCGTTGCACACGGCGTAAGCCTGTGTCTTGGCGTCCACCGTCACGCGGACAGCCATGTCGATATCGGCGTCTTTGTCTACATATGTGTGGCACAGGCCCTCGGCGTGGCCCATGACCGGGATGTGCGTATGCTCCATGATATAGCGTACAAAGGCGTTGCTGCCGCGGGGGATCAGCAGGTCGATATCCTCTTCCAGCGCCAGCATGGCGTTCACGTCTTCGCGCGTCTGCAGAAGCCCTGCCCAGCCCGCAGGAATGCCCGTCTCCCGGACTGCCTGATCCAGCGCCTCAAACAGCGCGGCGTTGGTGCGCGCCGCCTCGCGTCCGCCCTTCAGCAGCACCGCGTTCCCGCTCTTGAGCGCCAGGGATGCTATCTGCACAAGCGCGTCCGGCCGGCTCTCAAACACTACACCAAGCACGCCGATCGGACAGCTGACGCGGTACAGATTGAGCCCCGGCGTCAGCTCGCGCGCGAGCAGCGGCCGGTTGAGGGGATCCGGCAGAGTGACGAGCGCATTCAGTCCGTCGATCAGCTGGTTGATCTTTTTATCGTTCAGTTCCAGGCGGCTGAGCAGCGGCGCGTCCAGGTCCGCTTCACGGGCCGCTTCCAGGTCAGCAAGGTTTTCCTTGTCGGCAGCAGTGCGGAGCGCATTTTCCGGCAGTGGAACGGGATTGTGCCCTGCGAGATTTGTGGTGGCATGGACGAGGCCGTGCAAAAGGCGGCGTGCTTCCATGGCGGCAGGGATGGCATAGTCCTGCTGTCACCCGCATGTTCAAGCCTGGACATGTACAAAAGCTATGCCGAAAGAGGGGACTGTTTCAAGGCGGCCGCTGAAAAATACATAAACGGGGCAGGCCAATGCCTGTCCTGAAAGGATTTTCAATATTTCGATTGATAGAACCACCCAAAACAAAGAAGAGGAGATGACAATGTCAAAGAATCTTGTAGTTGCCACCGCAATGGCGGCGCTTGCCGTGTCTGGAATGATGGGCGCTGGCTGCTCCACAAACAAGGCCCCCGCCGCAAAACCAACCAAGCTGACCATACTTTCGGACAGGGAATGCATCCCGCCGCCGTATGCCTCGCCTAGCCAGCATTCTTTCAACAAGAAGGCACAGGAGGCAAGCCAGCCACCGGCCACAATCAAAGGCGACGATAGCTTTGTGCCAGCGCCAGAAAACAACTTCACGCCATTTGCTCCTAACCAGGGCGGCGAATCCCCGGTCTTCACAGCGGCAACAGAGACACCTGCACAGGGTGGCAAGGTAGAGGCTGAGCCTGCTCCCAAGAAGAGCGCACCAGCGAAGAAGCCAGCTGCGAAGCCCGCTCGCACCTACAAGGTCAAGAAGGGTGACTATCTCTCTGTCATCGCCTATATGTTCAAGGTCAGCACCCAGGATCTGGCTGCCGAGAACAACATGGAACTGAATGCGACGCTTCGTGAGGGCCGCGTTCTGAATCTGCCTGAATACGCATTGGAAACACCCAGGCCGCGTCCTGCAATCAAGAAGAAGCCCGCTCCGGCAAAGGCTCCTGCCAAGGCCAATGGCAAGCAGGTGAAGAAAACAGAGACACAGGCCAGTGCTGCCGCCGATGGCGACTTCTATGTAGTTCAGCCCAATGACAATCTGTGGACAATCGTCCGCAAGAACAAGGTCAAGGAAGCCGATGTGCGTGCTCTGAATCCACAGATCAAGGACTTCTCAAAACTCCAGATTGGAGACAAGATACGCCTCCGCGCTTCATCATCTGCTCCTGCCGCAGGCACTGCCGCACCCGCCAAGGTTTCCGGAACTGCTGAGGTTCCTGTTGCCCCTATCGCACCAATCCAGATTGGCGCACAGGTGACAGAGGAGACTCCCGCCACTCCAGTTGAAAATGCCCCAGCTCCACCTGCACCAGAAGTGAAGCCGGCACAACTGTCACCAGCTCTGAACTTCAATACGCTTCCAATGAATCCTACTGATACTCCTACAGCAAATCCAGGCACTGCAACCGCTGAATAGGCTGCTGCAATTCCGCGCCACAACGGCGCGGAATTGGCTTGTTTTTTCGTTAGAGAGAGGTTTTGCAATTATGTTATCGGATAATGATACGATGAAGCTCTATATGCAGAATATAGGGCAATATCCATTGGTAACACCACAAGAGGAAATTGAACTTGCAAAAAAGATCAAGGCGGGCGACAATGAGGCGCGCGCAAAGCTGATCAGAGGCAATTTAAGGCTGGTAGTGAAGATCGCCCACGATTTCAAAGGGCTGGGACTTCCGCTTCTGGACTTGATTTCAGAGGGCAACATCGGCCTGATGCGGGCTGTGGAGAAGTTTGACCCGTCCAAGGGCGCGAAGCTGTCCAGCTATGCGGCCTGGTGGATCAAGCAATCCATGCGCAGGGCACTGTCCAACCAGTCCAAGATCATAAGGATTCCCGTGCAGTCCGCCAGCAAGATTACCAAGATACAGGCGGCGCGGACAAAGCTTTTGGAGAAGCTGGGGCGTGAACCCAGCGACAAGGAAGTGGCGGATGAAGTGCAGCTTACCGAGCGCACTGTCACCGGTCTTCGCCTTGGCAAAATCACCACCATCTCGCTTCACGATCCAATCCAGCATGGAGAGGACGGCGAATTCAGGGACATCATTCCCGATGAAAAGAGCAATGCCCCAGCCGAACTGGTTCGTGACGAGGAGACCCTCAGGGACATGCTAAGGCTGGTGGATACGCTGGATGAACGGGAAAAGACAATCCTGACGCTGCGCTTCGGCCTCAATGGCGAACCGCCGAAAACATTGGAGGAGGTGAGCCAGAGCATTGGACGCACCAGGGAGCGTGTCCGCCAGATCCAGAACTTTGCCTTGGAGAAGCTGCGCAAGATGCTTGAGGAAAACGGTCTGCTTGAATCGGCATTGGATATCGCAACCTCCGACAGGGAAAGCTGAACCACAAACAACAAAAGAAACTTTGCCTGGATAATACCGGAAAACTGAAAAAACGGAAAGGCCGCAAATTATTCTGTATTTCCGACGTATAAGTAATGTCATCTGGTACAGGCAAATATATGACAAAAACACTAAATTGAGAGGAAACAACTATGCTATCAGACAATGACACAATGAAGTTGTATATGCAGAACATTGGGCAATACCCACTTGTCACGCCGCAGGAGGAAATCGTCCTTGCCAAGAAAATCAAGGCCGGGGACGAGGAGGCGCGTTCACGCCTCATAAGAAGCAACCTGCGTCTGGTGGTGAAAATCGCCCATGACTTCAAGGGACTGGGGCTGCCTCTGCTGGACCTTATTTCCGAAGGGAATATAGGCCTGATGCGGGCTGTGGACAAGTTTGATCCGTCCAAGGGCGCAAAGCTTTCCAGCTATGCCGCCTGGTGGATAAAGCAGTCCATGCGCCGCGCATTGTCCAACCAGTCCAGGATCATACGCATACCTACTCAGTCCGGGCAGAACCTGAGCAAATTGAAGAACGCCCGCGTCAAACTGGTGGAGAAGCTGGGTAGGGAGCCTACAGACAAGGAACTTTCAGAGGAAACCAAACTTCCGGAGCGTACAGTCACCGCCCTGCGCCTGGCGCAGATCACCACCATCTCACTTCACGACCCGATACAGCATGGCGAGGACGGCGAATTCAGGGACATCATTCCCGATGAGAAAAGCACTTCGCCAGATGCACTGGTCCGTGACGAGGAGACTTTGCGGAACATGCTAAAGCTGGTGGACACCCTGGACGAGCGGGAAAGAAACATCCTTACCCTGCGTTTCGGCCTGAATGGCGAGGAACCAAGGACACTGGAAGAAGTGAGCCAGAGCATTGGACGCACCAGGGAGCGCGTTCGCCAGATACAGAACTATGCACTGGAGAAACTGCGCAAGAAACTGGAATCATGCGGCCTGCTCGAATCCGCCATGGACCTGGCCACTGCAGACGACGATTCCAGGTAAGGCATATTAAGATTAGTTACAGATTGGCGCAGATTATTTTAAAAACGCTATGTTCCCAAGATGGTAGGTATGTGCGCGGCCATTGGCCGCGCATCAGGACGCGTGACTTCCAGCCGCACCT
>JAFZZD010000404.1 GCA_017615955.1 Victivallales bacterium | reverse complement strand
GGACTGTGGACTGACCACTGACCACAGTCCACTGATCACTGACCACTGACCACTGTCCACTGACCACTGACCACTGACCACTGTCCACTATATTTTTAGCTTTTTCTTCCGTTTTTTACGCCTAAGCAGCGCATTGAAGCAATAGTGCGCATAACGTGCGGTCTTGAGTAGGAACGATTGGTTTTCGTATGCGTTTTTGAGTGTGTCGTTCTGCCAGTCCGGATAATATGAGAATACGATTTTGGCAAGGGAGAACATATCCGACCTGGCCAGGGACTTGAAGAACTGCCGTTGAATTATATTTGGCTTGTCGGGGAGTACATACGCAGATGCAGTATCTACAAGCCAGGGATGGCCGTCTTCTCCAATAAGTATGTTTGCTCTTCTGATGTCACCATGACAAATGCCGTTCTTGTGCAAATTGTGTATGTAGTCAATCAACTCCTGGAAGAATGCCTTTGGAGGAATGGCGAAGTCCTCGTGGTGCAGCGGGTTCTCCAGATGCCCTGAATTGGGAATGTATTGGAAAATGGCGGTGTCCCTGCGTGGCCTTGCGTATGGCATGGCAACTCTGGCAAGATTCTTCTCACGTATTTTCGCATTTGCCCTGTATTCGTTCTCAATGCAGTGTCCACCATAGAAGAACCTTATGGGCCATAGTCTTCTGGCAAAGGTCTTTATGAAAACCTGAACGCCGCAAATGGTGGCACTGTATTCGTCGGAATTGACACAAGTGCGCGTCTGGGCTATTGGCGTAAGGGTCTTTAAATATGCAAGAAATGAGCCATGCTCCTTGCATAGCCTATTTGCCTCCTCAATAAAGTTCTTATTGTGATATTTTTCTTCAACGTTGTCCACTGTTTTATCCCATTGATTGCCCATAATATACCTTATTCCTTAAGTTTTTCCCTTTAAAATGACTTTTTTGCCATGGTGGTTTAATTATTTGCATTTATTGTTATTTATGATATATTAACGCAAGTAAATAAAAATTTTTAATGAAAGTGTAAAAATACATAAAAAATTATAGGAGGCAGCTGATGGTTTCACAGGTGTTGAGCGGTGCGCTTTATGGCGTTGATGTAAGGACAGTGGAAGTGGAGGTGCGGGCACGGAAGGACGCTGTTCCTGATGACGAGAAGAAGGACAGCGGCATAACCTTGGTTGGCTTACCAGACACGGCTGTGCGCGAAAGCAAGGACCGTGTGTGGTCTTCCATAATCGCATGCCGCCGTGCATTGCCACGAGGACGCGTCACCATAAATCTTGCACCAGCAGACCTGCGCAAGAGCGGCACCGCCTACGATCTGCCCATAGCACTGTGCGTGTTGGCCGCGACAGAGCAGCTGCCGCCAGAATGTCTGCGCGGCGCCATGATCATTGGCGAACTTGCCCTGAATGGCAAAGTGCGTCCCATACGCGGCGCCTTGGCCATGGCCATGCACGCCAGAAAACTGGGCCTGCGCTGTCTCATCCTGCCACAGGAGAACGCGAACGAGGCGGCAGCGGCGGGAGGTCCGCCCGTATATGGCGTGTCTTCCTTGGCAGAGGCAATCGCATTTCTTACTGGTATGCAGAATATCGAGCCAGTTCACTTTGATGCGACGCACCTGTACGAGAACATGTATGACGGTCTTCCCGACTATGTTGATGTGAAGGGGCAGGAAAGCGCAAAGAGGGCCTTTGTAATCGCGGCTGCAGGAAACCATAATCTCCTTATGATAGGCCAGCCAGGCACAGGCAAGACCTTGCTGGCGAAGCGCATTCAAAGCATTATGCCGCCGCTCACGCCAGAGGAGGCAATGGAGGTCACAAAGGTGCATAGCATAGCTGGCGTATTGGGACCCAACGCTGGCCTTATCGTGAGGCGTCCTTTCCGTGATCCGCACCACACCGTCAGTGACGCTGGTCTTGTGGGAGGTCAGGCTGTGCCACGTCCAGGCGAATTGAGTCTGGCGCACTGCGGCGTCCTTTTTCTGGACGAATTGCCTGAATTCCGCCGCAATGTGCTTGAGGTCATGCGACAACCGTTGGAATCAGGATACGTGACACTCTCCAGGGCAACGGGTTCATTTATATTCCCAGCGAGAGTAATGCTCATCGCCGCCATGAATCCATGTCCATGCGGCTACTATGGCTCCCGCACACGCCAATGCCATTGCAGTCCACTGCAAATAGCCGCCTATAGGGGACGCATTTCCGGCCCCTTGCTAGATCGCATAGACATTCACATCGAAGTCGCTCCAATCCCCGATGAATTGCTGACAGCCCGCCGCAACGGTGAAACCTCTTCTTCAATGCGCGCCAAAGTTTGGGCCGCACGGCAAATACAGACGCAACGCTACAAAGGCACCCCCATTCGGGACAATTCACAGCTGTCAGGTAAAATGCTGGACGACTTCTGCCCACTAAGCCCCGAATGTGCAAATATGCTGCGCTACATTATAAACGAACTGCGCCTCAGCGCCCGCGCATATGACAGAATCCTCCGCGTCGCCCGCACCATCGCCGACCTGGAAGCCAGCGAACACATCCTCCCAATGCACATCAACGAAGCCGCCAACTACAGACTTCTGGATAGGCAATAGCTGTTTATGTGGGGAGGGGAGAGTTTATTTTATGACAATTGAGTTTCGTGGCAGTTTATACTCGAACTCGACAAGCATATCCCCGTAAACAGGGGCTTTGGTCTGCTGAAGGCCCGCGTATTTGATTTCATGCTCAACTTTGAAATGGTGCCTTAATGTTTCATTTAGCAAATGTTCAGATCTCTTTCTGTCCATTTTTCTTCTAATCTGTTTATCTGCAACATTGGCCGGGGGGAATCTGACTGTAATGTAAATGATGCCAGATTCCTCCCTCAATGAGGCTTGACCTTGCACTGCTCCTCTGAAGTTGTACTGTGACATGGCGCTGGGTGTGTAGCATGAAGTTGAAACAATGAACAAAACAACTGTCAATATGAAAAAAGCTTTTCTTGCAAACATTTGTGTGTCTTCCCTTGTAAAAATATCAGTTAACAAAGTGCAGCATTACATGTGGCTGTTAATTATCCTGTGGCGCGGCATTCTTGCCGCGCACATGATGTGGACAAAACTCAAAGGAAATCTGCCGCATCATTTGATATGGCGGATCTCTTGTTGGCTTCTTCAATGAGTGCTTGACCTCCCCTTTGCCAATGGCAACAAACGACTCTATGGAGCCGTCTTGGGGTGGTTGTACGTTGATATCGCAGCGTGCATTTTGCAAGGAGCTCACCATTGCGATGGTAAGGTACGCTACGCTAAAGCCGTCGTTGCGATGGCAACTGGCGAGGTACGCTATCACGCGATGTCTATTATTTCGTCTTGGCGCGTATGATGATGAAGTCGTGCTTTTTCAGAGAGAACTTGACTTTGGTGCCAGAGACCTCCAGTGGCTGCTGGCTTTCGTCATTGGATGCGCTGGCAATGGGAATGCCATATTCCATTTCGGCGTTGCAGTCCTGCTCGGCGAAGCTGCCGATGAAGGTCAGCATTTCGTTGCCGAGGCGATAGGTGACCTGCTTGAGGTCAGGATTGCCGCATTTCACAGGCGAGGCGGTATCCCAGAAGTGATAGACCTGGCAGTCGTCCTTCCAAGTGCCGAAGTCGTAGAGTTTGTTCAGCGTGGATGCAATCAGGCTGTAGTTTGAGCCGCGCGGGCAGGTGGGCTGCACCTCGTGGGGCAGCAGGGCGGCCAGCATTGTGCGTGTCGCCCAGGTCTTCTGCTCTGGGGACTTTGCGCCCACGATGCCATCGAGTATGGTGGGGAAGAAGCCGCCCTGGCGACCAGAGCATACGGCGCGTATGTAGCCCGAAGTGAAGCGCTCCTGGAAGTCGTTGGCGCCGTATTTCCATTCCATGCCCATGGTGTTGGTGGCGTAGCCCAGGGTGACCAGGTTGTTGGTGTTGGTGTGGTGCGCCGTGATCCATGGCTTCAGGCCTCTTTCCTGCATGGTGATTGCCTGGCGGCGATGGTATTCGCGGCTGCGCCATAGTCCCATTGATGGGTGAATTGTGCCAGTCTCGTCAATCCATGCCCCGCCATTGGCCCAGCTGAAGCCGCCTTTCAGGAAGACATTGTCATTGTAGATGCCCTTGAAGCCATGCTCCAGCATCTTGTCCAGGTAGTAGATGGCATAATCCACATACGAGTCGTTGAGCATCTGGCCTGTCACCCATTCGTCCCTCATGACTGGATATTCTGGCAGTGAGTTGGATGAATCCAGATTGCAGGTGTAGCAATAGACGATGCTCTTGTCCTGGTATTTGTTCAGGCCAGCCAGCACCCTGAACGCATGGCCCACATGCCTGTTCAGGTATGATTTCGCCTCTTCGGGGGACTTTGAATTTATGGAACCGCCAAAGACAGTGCCGCGTGCCTTAAGCAGACGTTCAATCCATGCATCGACGTATTGCTGGTCAACTTTGCCAGTCTTCTGCGCCTCGAACAGCTTGTCCCAGTATCCAAAGTCGCCAAATGCGGGATATCTGCTTGCCCAAGAGCACAACGAGCCCCAGTATGGCGGCGAGTACAGGCAGCGAGAGAGCTGCGTGGCCTTGTCCGTGAAGGAATCGCGCCAGCCGCGCCAGCCTTTGGGCATGGGCTTGACTGGCGAGGGCAGCAGCGCGAATGTGATTGTGTTGTCGGCTTGAAGTTTCTTCGGCTCGTTGAGCAGATTTATCCTGATGACGACAGTGCCGTCCTTTTCGCGGTGCAGTTCCACGCCGTCCCGCTTCTTGCTGTGGCACCAGCCCTTGTCCCAATCCGCCGCATAGCAGATGCCCCTGTTGTCATCTCCGACCCAGATGTAGGGCAGGAAGCTCTCGAAGTTGGGTTGCTGTATGCTTCTGCTGGAGAACACAAGGCCTTGTCCCTCTGGCACAATGTCAGCAGGATTGTGGCGCAGGCTCTCGCCTATGGCGTGGTACAGAGTCGCCACTTCCTTCTTGACTGGGATATCCACATACAGGCGTTCTGGCAGTGCATTTTTGCCAGCCGTTAGCTTCCAGTCATAGCGCAGTAGCCCGTCCTGCTCCATGCGGATGTCCGCCTCGATTTTGAGGGCGTCGCATTCCAGCTGGTTCTTTGCGGTGATGAGGGTTTCCTTTTCGCCAGTGAAGGCAGGAGCCTTGCATTTCCAGGACAGCTCCTTGCCCTTGTTGTTCAATGCCACCAGCTTGACGGGACGTGCCAGCACTTCCTGACCATTGGCGATGACGCTTTCCGGCAGTCCGCTCTTGCCCAGGGTGACTTCCTTGAGCACGGCTGACAGCTTGTTTCCCTTGCGCTTAAGGGGCGTGAAGCCCTCCACCAGCTTGTCCGCCTTGCCGATGCTGTTGTTCATCCATGGGTATGTCTTCACCTCGAAGGCCCGCTCGAACAAGGGCGTCTCCGAGCCTGGCTTTGACAGGAAGAAGGAGTACTTTCCGTCCGCCAGCTTCTTTGACAGCGGATATGTGGCGTGAAGAGTCGCCATTTCCTTGCCGCCTTCGATGTTGGTCACTGCCTTTGCGAAATCGACGGTGATGTTTTCCATGACTGCGTCCTTGGCATTACGGACTTGCAGTTGCAGCTTTCTGTCAGGCACTGCCTTGCAGTCCAGCACCAGGTCAGCCACGATAGTTTCAATGCTCTGATACCAGCCCACGGTGCCGGTGACCGGCTTGTCTCCCTGGGAGAGAGAGGTGATTTCAGCTGCGGTCAGCGGGCGTGAATATACCGCCAGGTCTGCAAAGCTGGCGTTCTCCAATGACAGAGCACCCACCTTGGACAGGTCGATGTCCAGCTTATGCTGAAGCAGTGCGCGGCGTATTCCGTTTATGTACACCTCGAATACGCCAGGCAGGAAGTTGAATGAGATGTGCATCCAGTCATTGGGCTGTGGACGGCGACCTAGCAGCACCAGCTTGGGATTCTTGTTCAGCGGGCCGAAGTACTGCGCCCCAAGCAGCATGCCGCCCTGGTTCTGCTCCTGGAAGAAGATATAGCCATTGGGCGTGAATGTGGTGCCCATGAAGCGGCGGTAGGATTGACCCTTTTTCAATGGTTCCTTGACTCTCATCCAGAAGGAGATTGCGCCAGGCGAGCTCAGCTTGTTTTTGGGGAAGTTCAGCTTGCTGTTGGTCAAATCAAGAACTTTGCGGGTGGCGGAGGGACCAGGCACAGTTGCCGCCTCGCCTTCCACTGGTGGCTTGACCTTGACTTCGGCGTTCTCAATGCTTGAGTATTCCAGCATATTCGGCAATCCAGCGTCGAAGCTGCAGAACAGGGTCTGGTACGATTCCGTGTTGCGCCAGATGGGCATTTCTGGCGGACGCCAGTTGAATGTGCGGTTCCAGCCATTGGCCTGCACTGCGACCTTGCAATTGCCGCCTTCCGCATTGCATTCCTTTGTGAAGTCCACTTCTTCTGTCTGGCCGGGCTTGACATCCAGCTTCTTGTCCAGTGCCAGTTCCTTGCCTTCGCTCAGTTTGAGGGCGATGCCTGCGCTGGCTGCCTTCGTGCCTGTGTTGGTGACGCGGAAGCGCAGGGGAAGCCTGGCATTATCAGAGTAGAGCTGCTGTATGGCAAGGCAGCCTTTCTTCAGGTGGCATGTGGAGTAGGTGGTGGAATCCATGAAGCCGCCAGCATCCGTCATTGGCCCCTGGTATGCAGGGGCTATGCCATAGTTGCGGCAGGCAAGGATCTTCCAGTCGCCTTCTGGATTGCCAGTGATGCCCATGTTCTTCAGTGGTATGGCCATTTCCATGGTCCATACCTTGTCTTTGACTTGGGACTTGATAGACGCACCGTGCTTCCATTTCTGGGTGGCGAGGCCATAGCCTGGATTGTTGTGCTCCGCGAAAATGTCATCCTCGGAACTCACAATGATTTGGAAAGTTCCGAACTTCAGTGAGCCGATGGTGCGCAGTTCCTGTGGCGGGAAGAACCACAGCTCCAGCGAATCACTGTTGTTTCTGCCGCCTGGGACAGAACGCAGCTTGCCGCGGGGCGGTGTTTCCGCCTGCAATGCAACGTACATCGTGCTTTTGTCATAAGCGAGCCAGACTGTTGTGCGCCGTGCGTCCATGTTTCTGGCAGTGCCGCTGAATGCCACGGCGCAGTCCCACTCGCCTGGGGCAAAATGACCATCAATCACAGGTGCCTTCTTCTGGAACGGGATGGAAAAGTCCGCAGCCCAAATGCAGGCTGCCAACAGCAAAAATGCGAATAATGCCTTGCGCATGGTTATGCTCCTTTGTTTTGTATTGCACGATAAAAAGGTTTGTGGTAAAGGTAATTATTGTATGTGTTTTTTCAAGGCAATGGGGCAAAATCATTTTTTATTGGTTGTTGATGTGACGTAGCGACGGCGTCCTCGCCGTCGCACTAAGGGCGTGCTTCTCGTTAGTTGCGTGCCTGGTTGTCGGTTGCACGTCGCTATCGCTATCGCAGCGTGTCTTTTGCGAGAAGCGTGCCATTGGTGCGACGGCGGGGTACGCTGCGCTAAGGCCGTCGCTACTACATCCTCTTGTACTTCTACGCATTGATTTACTTCCCAAGTACCTTAAATTACCCGTTGCCAAAGAGGAAATCATTATGTCGCAAACCTACACATTGGATGAACTGCAGCAGATGGTGCATAATTGCCAGGGATGCCAGTTATGCCGAACCAGGACAAACACGGTATTCGGCGAAGGCAATCCACATGCATCGCTTATGTTCATAGGCGAAGGTCCAGGCCGCGACGAAGACCTGCAGGGACGCCCATTCGTGGGACGGGCAGGGCAATTGCTGGACAAGATGATTGCGGCGATGGGACTACAACGCCAGCAGGTCTATATCGGTAACATCGTCAAGTGCCGCCCGCCTGACAATCGCACACCTTTGCCAGAAGAGGCCGCCGCATGCATTAATTTCATCAAATGGCAGATATATCTTGTGCAGCCCAAGGTAATTGTGCTTCTTGGAGCAACAGCCGCGCATTACCTTCTGGACGACCCAAGAGGCATCATGCGCCTGCGTGGAAATTGGCTTTCTTACCAGGGCATACCCGTGATGCCCACGTACCATCCTGCATTCCTTCTGCGCAGGGAAGAGGCCAAACGAGATGCCTGGCATGACCTACAGCAGGTCATGGCTCGCCTATAAACGCAGAGACGCTAAAATACAACGCAGAGGCGCAAAGACGCAGAG
>JAFZZD010000403.1 GCA_017615955.1 Victivallales bacterium | reverse complement strand
GTCTATCAGCGGACGTCCTGGGTACGTGAGGATCAGCTTGCAGAAGTCGTCTGCATCGCCCATCGTATTGACAGTATCTAGTTTGCACAGCACATTTGGCATGACATCCCTTCCCAGCAGGCCCAGTGCCTGGTCCAGCGGGTGTGGTCCTGTGTTGAGCAGACCGCCTGCGTTGTAGGACTGCAGCGTCTGCCAGTCATAGCGGCGGCTGAAGCCATTGCACGCGATCTTGATCATCTTGATTGGACCAAGCTTGCCGCTGCGCAGCACATTCAGCAGATTGATGTATTCAGGTGCAAAGCGTGACTGCTGGAACACCGCCAGCAGGCGTCCCGTGGTCTTGCTGACTGAAACCAGCTCCCTGATTTCCTCGGCACTGCTGGCGAATGGCTTTTCGCTGAGCACATTGTGGCCAGACAGCATGACTTCCTTGCTGATGGGGGCGTGCATGTGGCTGAAGCTGGAGTTGACGACGATGTCCAGATTCAGGCTCTTGTCCGCCAGCATATCCTTGTAGTTGAGGAAGGACTTGCATCCATATTCCTTCTCGGCGCGCTCACAGCGGTCCTTGATAAGGTCGGCCACTGCCACGATTTCGAATTTTTCCTTTTGCGTCTTCAGGTATTCGGCGTGGATATTGCGTCCACTGCGTCCCTGACCGATGATGCCAACGCGTACAACTCTCATTCTTCTCTCCATTTTGATTGATTACACAATGCCAAGGCATTAAAAAAACAAAGTCGCTTGTAAGTTATATGCTTGCCGCAATTCTGCCATACGGCAATGCGTATTTTTGTCAAATATGCCGAATTAACTTGAAGAATGTGCGGCACACATTAGAATAATGCACAAAAAAACTTTGCAACACTAAAACCAAATAGGGATGAACTAATGAGAGGAAACAAACTAGTCGGTGCGCAGATTGGATGCGGGGCCTTCGCCAATGCGCAGCATCTGCCGAATATGGCGTCAATGGAAGACATCTGCATCAAATACTGCTGCGATCCAAACCTTAAGAGCGCACAGAGTGCCGCAGCCAAGTTTGGCGGCGAGCAGGCGGTGGCAGACTACAGCCAGATCATACAGGATGCGGAGCTGGACTTCCTCACAGTCGCCACGCCACATGACATGCACCTGCCAATTGTGCGGGCGGCGGCGGCCAATGGCAAGCACGTGTTCTGCGAGAAGCCAATGGCCCTCAGCATAGAGGAATCCAATGAAATCATCAGGGCGGTCAAGCACGGCGGCATCAAGTTATGCGTGGACCTGAATCGCAGAATGGCGCCCTCCATGCTGGCATTGAAGAAACGCTACCTGGAGCAGATTGCCAATCCAAAGCACAACTCCTGGCGCTACATCGAAACCGACCGTGAAGAGCTGCCCGAGGAAAAGACCAGCCACTTCCTGATTCGCATACAGGACGAAAGCTCCAGCTACAGAATGATACATCTGGACCCCGCCCATGGCGGCGGCTGCATCATCGGCGAATCCGTGCACTGGCTGGACCTGGCATGCTGGCTATTCGCGCCAGCCAGGCCCATTGAAATCACGGCATGGGGAAATGTGCGCATGAACCACGGCATCTTCCTGAAATTCGACAATGGCAACTCCGCGACGCTGGACTTCTCGTCCTGCGGCACCTTCGACTATCCAAAGGAACTTTTTGAAATCACATCCAGGGCCGCCCTTTTCCGCAACCTCTTCTTTGTGGAAAACAGGTACTATGGCATACCTGGACTTGACAGCGAGACCTTCCCATTGCAGGCGGACGACTTCAAAGACAGCATCCCACAGGAGGGCTTCGACGCATTCATGGCAAAGAATCTCGCCAAAAACCAGAACGCTGGCGACAACATACGCAATGACACCAGGCAGCTGGTGGTGGACAAGGGGCACCGCAACATGATGCAGGGCTTCTTCAACGCAATTCGCAACAACACCCAGACTCCATGCGACGAATACTGCGGCCTGCAGGCGACTCTACTGGCGCAACTGGCAATCCAGTCCATCAAGTGCAAGAGCACCCTCCCCATCCTGGAAGAGGAACTGCATCCTGCTATTCTGTAAAAGTGGACAGTGGACAGTGGACAGTGGACTG
>JAFZZD010000042.1 GCA_017615955.1 Victivallales bacterium | reverse complement strand
CGCTCACATAATAGATTCAATGATTTAGGAGATATGGAGACGTATTTTTCAAGCGAGGATTTTCGGAAGGTGCGCAAGGCATTGTTCATTGGCGCACATTGCGATGACACGGAATTGAGAGCTGGGCCAGTTGTGCGGCGGCTGCTCCGCAATGGAGTGGAGTGCACGGAATGGACCATGATAGACGGTCCCTGGTGTGCAGGTGTTCCAGGCGAGGACGGACGCCGCAATTCCCTTGAGATGCTGGAGCTCCGCGAAAGCGAGAACAGAAAGGCGGCGGCCATACTGGGTATCAAGAACCTGCGCTTCTTCCATCTGCGGGCCTCGCACCTATACGGGGAGGAAATTGACATAAACCATTTCGTGAAAATCATGCCTGACTTCTCATCTCGTGAGGAACTGGCGAAAAGCATTGACCAGGCCGTTTACACTGGGCAGCCTATGGGCATATTCGCCTTTGGACTTCCTTATTTCAAGGAAAAGTTCATCCACTTGCTTGAAGAGGAGGCTCCTGATGTGATTTTCACACATTCGCTCAACGACCTGCATATCGACCATTATGCGGTGTGCACCATGGTGCTGCGCACTTTGCAGGTGTCGGAAAAACTGCGCGGAACGCCAGTGCTTATGTGGCGCGCAGGCGGCAACGGCGGCTGCGACCGCTATTTGCCAACGCATTTCATCGAGGTCTCGGAAGAGGATGTGGAATTGTCTGACAAGGCGATGCAGTCCTATTCCAGCCAGTTCAAGCCCTCGGTTCTCCAGCATGGCTACGTGCGTGGAAAATGCGTCACATACGGCAAGCTCTGCGGAAAGGAGTATGCCGTCGCCTTCACCCAGCAGTATCATCCAACAGTCAATCTTCATGGTAGCCCGGAGGACTACATTCTGGACGAGTATCGCCAGAACACAAAACCGGAGGTGATCTCATTATGACAGAGCCATTGTCGGGGCGGCACAATCCCCCCAAGACCCTGGATGAGCATAGGGAATACCTGTTCGATGTGGTGCGGCTGATGCTGTTCTACATGCATCTTCAGTTGACCGAGCATCCCGAGGAGGATTTTACCTTTGTGCTTCGCAACAGAGTTGATATATACCGCAAGACCGATGCAAATCCAGGTCCCTTGAACCCACCCGACCTGCATTTCGACGAGGAGCCATGGCTGTCTATGGAACGGGCTGCCGAGCAATGCTGGCTGACGCATCGCAATGACCGGGCGGGCTTCGAGGCAGAGGCGTTCGAGATATTCCGCCCCTCCATAGAGCGTCGTGTGGAGCGGGATTTCCATGATGGCTCTGTCCTGAAACGCTACCAGTGCGGCTGCTTCAGGCATGACCTAGCATTGAAGAAGATCGAGGGCGAGTGCCTTGGGTTCCATATTGCTAACGACAAGGCACCTGATTCGCTGTTCGATTATCTCAGCCACATCCGCGAATGCCTGCTGAAGCTGTGCGATGTGGCTGAACAGCAATTCGGCGCGAAGCATCTTTGCACCTCCAGCTGGCTCAATTGCTATCCTCGCTTCCTGGCCTTGTTTCCTGATGAGTGGCAGCAGAACCTGGGCCCTGAAAACCACGAGGTGGGCTGGGGCTATGGTCACTGGGGGCAGTTTATTTCTGCACGCGGGACATACAACAAGCGCAACGGCGACTATTTCCGCCAAAATGGCAGGATGCCGTACTACCCGCGTTTCTCAAAATGCAGGATAGACACACTGCGGGCGTTCCTTCATTGATGTGCACTGTTTGAAAATAAGCCTTCTCTGCTTGAAAAAAAGGCTTTCCGCATTAACTTATGCAAACTTTTTTCTTTTGGCACGGAAGAGCCTCCTCTCCTGCACAGCCAGGGGAAGCACTTGCCCGGATGGGTAGAGTGGCTAAGGTCTAGTGGAGGCGACAGTTTAAGCCGTGGCATGAAACACTAAAAAAAGGACATTACAATGGCTGACGCAAAGAAAGCTTCAGTAAGGGGCCCAAAGCACACAATGTGCCGCAGGGTTGGCTACTGCCTGTGGGGCAAGGCAAACTGCCCGACCGCATCACGCACCGTCAAGGGCAAGGACGGCAAGGAAATCACCATCAACAGGCCATATCCTGCTGGCCAGCACGGCCCGACAAAGCGCCGCGGCAAACTTTCCACATACGGCGAACTGCTTCTTGAAAAGCAGAAGTTGAGGACATTCTACAACGTGTCAGAGCGTCAGCTTCGCTTCCTATATGAGAAGGCCCGCCAGGGTCAGGGCATCACTGGTGAAAAGCTGCTTGCCAGCCTTGAGATGCGCCTTACCACCGCTGTTTACCGTGCAGGTCTCGCACCCACAATCTTCGCGGCACGCCAGATTGTCTCGCACCGCCATGTCCTGGTGGATGGCAAGCCTGTCAACCGCGGCGGCTACCGCCTGAAGAAAGGCCAGGTCGTGAGCATTGACCCACAGCGCTCACCTGTCATCGCGGACATCGCGAAGGGCAATGACGCGGCTATCCCGTCCTACTTCCAGAAAGAGGCAGGCGACTGCAAGTTCACCGTGCTGGATGACATGCCAAAGCCGGAAGACATCAACAACAACATCGAAATCACAAAAGTCATCGAATTCTACGCTCGTTAATTAAGTGTAGGATATTCACTGGATAAAGCCGGCGAATGTGGCATATTACCACAAATCGCCGGCTTTTTTCGTTAAAATCACAATGGCAAACATAAAACTGGACATACCGCTCTCGGAGGAAAGCGTGCGCTCCTTGAAATTGGGGGATGCAGTTTTCCTGACGGGGCGAATATATACCGCCCGCGACGCTGCCCACAAGTACCTGGCTGGAAAACCGGACATGGGCAGGCTGCCTGACTTCAGGAACGGAGCAATCTACCATTGCGGTCCCGTCATCGTGAAGGAAAATGGAGACTGGCGCGTCACAGCGGCGGGACCCACCACCTCCAGCCGCGAGGAGCCCTACGAGGCATTTGTCATTGAGAAGTATGGCATCCGCGCCATAATCGGCAAGGGCGGCATGGGCAAGGCGACGCTGGAGGCTTGCCGCCGCTTTGGTTGCGTATATCTCCATGCCATAGGCGGTGCGGCACAGGTGCTGGCCAATGCGGTGCAGCAGGTCAGCGCAGTGCATTTTCTGGAGGAATTCGGCGCACCGGAAGCGATCTGGCAATTCGAGGCCAAGGATTTTCCGGCTGTGGTGACAATGGACGCGGCGGGCCATAGCCTTCATGCCCAGGTTCTGGAGCATTCATTGGCTCAATTCGAGAAGTTGAAATGAAAAGGGTATTTTTATCATTTGCCGTTCTGGCTGCAATACTGACGGCGGTCCTGCTTCTGAATGGCTGCCTTACTCTGGAGCAGACATTGCGGATACAGGAAGACGGTTCAATGCTGGCCAGCTATGTCTATACATACCAGGAGGCAAACGAACCCGTCATAAAGGCTGCCCTTGCCACGGTCAGCAATGCCGCGAAAATGGAGGGAACACCTGTGGATTTCCTGGACGAGGCTGGCATCGCAAGATTCTGCAATGACAATGGCATCGAACTTAGGCAATACAGAAAATCCGTCAAGGAAGGAAAAGGCACAGTGCAGATCATCACTCTGGTCCGTCGCAACTCGCCGGAAAAATTGTTTGCATTGGGAGGTTTTGTCCAGGAGGAAAAGGCACTCAAATTGCTGCTGCCGGAAGTGAACTGGCCAAAGGAGATTTGTGACAAATTGATCAGGCTATGCCCTGACTTCGCAATTTCACTTACCATTGTAACACCAGATAAAATCAAGGAGACCAACGGAAAGATACTGCGTCCAGATACGGCAATGTGGCTCTTCACTCCAAAGGAAGGCCTTTTTGCGCCTGAACAGGAGCTTTTCGTGAAGTGGTAGATTTAGTTTTCATAGACAGGATAATTGAGGAGAGATTATGTTCATTTACAGCAAGGTTTCGGCTGGCCTGCTTTTCATTGAGGACGAGGCAAAGCTTGATGCAATCACGATACTTGACGCAAAGGGGAACGAGGTAAAGTGCCCCCTGCTTTCCACGGAGCCATGCGAGGGGGGCTTCAGGTATATGCTGGATGCCCGCAGCCTTAATCCATGGTCGCCCGATGCACCTGCGCTATATACGGTGAAGCAGGGCAATGTGCGCTTTGGCTACAGCGAATTGCGTCCCTTCCAGAACAAGGAACTGCTGCTGAATGGCTCTCCTGTCTATCTGCGCGGCTATATACGCGGCATCACCGCCCATGAGCATCCAAACATGACTGGCGGCACTATCAGGGACGCCGCAATAAAGAACATCTCCCAGGCGAAGAAGTACGGCTTCAATCTGGTGCGCTACCACAGCACGATTCCCAATGAGGAATTCGTCAATGCCGCTGATGAACTGGGGTTGCTGATACACCTGGAAATTGGCTTTGCATACGACTATGACGAGCATGGCCAGAAGAAGAACCTGTCCATGAACAACACCGCCTGGCGTGAAACCATTCTGAAATACAGGAACCATCCGTCAATCGCCATATTCTGCATTGGCAATGAAATGCACAATTCTGGCCATTTCAAGGAAGTGCGGGCATTGTACGAGGAAGGACGCAGGCTGGCGCCCAACAAGCTGATCATGGACAATTCGGGATGGGGCGAATATGACAGGGACACGGCGGATGTGTTCTGCCAGCATATCGCATATTTCTTCCCCTTCAAGCACCATGCGGGCATGTTCACCAGCGACGCGCCATGGCGAATGAATGGCTCTGCCTACGACGCGCCATTGACGGCAAATGCGGACAACGAGTATAGCAGCGCCAGCGCATACAGGGTATGCACTCCTCTGCGCCCCACGCTGTCGCACGAGGCGCTCCATTACATCGACATTCCAGACTATGCCGCAATGGCCCGCAAATTCGACGAGTTCTGCGAGAAGGTTGGCCCCGAATACATTGAGGCGAACGGCATCAAGAAGCCACGCTTCATGACGGAGCTGCCTGCCCTCATCGAGAGCAAGGGCCTGGCCGAAAAGATGCCTGACTACATAGAGGGGTCCCGCCAGTTCAAGAAGCTGGCATACAAGGTATTCCTGGAAAAACTGCGCTTCTCGCACCTGCGGGGCTTTGAAATGCTGCAATTGGCGGACTGCATGAAGTACGAGAACAAGAACGGCATCATCGACTGCTTTGACGATGACAAGTATTTCGACCCCAAGTGGATGCTGCAGTTCAATGGTGACTTCGCCCTGCTGGCAGACTTGCCAGACGAGGTATTCTACTATGACACGCCCGTTGAAATCGGCATAGCAGTTTCGGATTTCCTGCCGCAGCCTGAAATACGCGGCCGGCTTCAGGTGTTCCTGGACGGCGAAAAGCTCTACGAAGGGCAGGACTTCATGCTGCCAGGCGGCTTCCAGACGCTGGTGAAACTTACCGTCACGGCGAAAGCCTGCAAGAACGCCCGCTGCGCCGTGCTGAAGGCAATCTTCACTACCGACAATTGCGAGTACAGCAACCAGTGGCAGATGTGGTTCTATCCCAAGGTGAAGCGTGGATTCGCACAGTGCCGCCTCTCAGCCTTGGCGCTGCCTGTGGATACCGATCCCGAATCCAATACCATTCTTACAGATACATTGGACCAGAAGGTGCTGGACAATCTGGCTTCAGGCAAAAACGTAATCCTGCTGTACAGCAAGGACGCGCCACGCAACCAGTGGCAATTGCCAGCCACGCTGGAGCGCTTCAAGCCCTGCATCTGGGACAGAGGTTCCAACCTGGGCGGCATCATCTACAGCGAAAGCCTGCAGAAGGCCCTGGCCTCAAACAGGTACTTTGACCTGAATATGCAGCCTCTCCTGGAGGCAGGATGCAAAATCAACCTGGATCACTTCCCATGCAAGGTGAATGAAATTGTGTGTGGCATCGACAAGCCCGTCAGGGACCGCATGAAAGGCCTCATCTTCAAGATCAAGGACTTCCTGCCAGACGACACGCTGCGCAACTTCTCGCATCTGTTCTCGGTGCGCGTCGGCGCCGGTATTCTTACAGTTTGCACATTCAACATGGCCAACTGCGCAAATCCCGTCACCGCCAACTTCCTCAAGTGGCTGCTGGAGGAGAACTTCACCTCAGAGGCAACACTTTCTGTCCAGGACTTCAAGGCATACCTTGAAGAACTCAATTCCAAGCCGCTTCCTAAAGAGGACACCATGAACCACTTCTGGGAGATCGACAACAAGCCCGTGGAAGACAAGCTGTTCTGGGAAGAGGCCAAAATCGACATGAGCAGACACAGGGACTAATGTGCCTGCGGCAAAGCCGCAGGTTAATGCGCAGGTAAAACGCGCCAGGTGCGAATGGAAGTCCAGCGTCCTGACGCGCGGCCAAGG
>JAFZZD010000402.1 GCA_017615955.1 Victivallales bacterium | reverse complement strand
GAGAAGATTGTCATTGCCACTGCAAGCCACTGCAACAGTGAATAGCTGGCATTTCGCAGTATGATGCAGTTGATCAGCGCAAGAAACACCAGTTTGATGCCCAGGAACGGTACCACGCGGGAGGCATCCACCTTGCGCTGCGCCAGGAAAAGCCCTGTCTGCCCTACCATGTAGGACAAAATGCCCAGGATGGCAGGGGGCAGATAGACTGCTGCGTTTCCTGACAATTTTGCAGTCCAGAAGAAGGGCAGGGTAAGCAGCGATATGATTGCAATGAAGATATGCGTCCTTGCCAGAATGCCCACTGCCCCCAGTTCACCGTGCCTGCGCACTGCGAAACCTGAAAAGATGTAGGAAAGAGCCTGTGTGAATGCGGTGCAGAACCCGAATGAAATGCCGATGATGGTTTCCATCTCAACACTGCGTCACATGCTTTCCAGCGTGTCAATGGTGAGTGCTGAAAGACCGCTCTTCAAAATGTCCCTTACGCAGGAGGATAGCGCCAGGCGCGCATCCCGCAATGCCTCGCTTTCCGCATTCAGGACGGAGCAGTTTCTGTAGAAGGAGCTGAAGTCCTTTGCCAAATCCAGCAGGTATGCGGCGATGGTGGAACTGTCCAGTTCCCGCGCCGCCTTGTGAACTGCCTCTGGATAGAGTGCGCAGCGCAATGCCAGCGCCTTTTCCTGCGGACCCGCCAGCAGAGTCCAGTCCACATCCTTCGCCTGGCTTTCTGCCTTGCGGAGCATGGAGGAAATGCGGGCGTATGCATAGAGCACGTATGGACCTGTGTCTCCCTCGAATTTGATGGAGGCATTGGGGTCGAACATGATGGTGGTCTTGGGATTGACCTTCAGCAGCATGAACTTGAGCGCCGCCATGCTGATGACCTTCGCCCTTTCGTCCAGATTGTCAGGCGCGTTTTCGCCAGCGCGTTCAAGCGTGGCCTCCCTTGCCAGGCTGTCCAGCTCGTCGAACAGGTCGTCCGCATCCACCACGGTGCCTTCGCGGCTCTTCATCTTGCCTGTAGGCAGGTTCACCATTCCGTATGGCATGTGAGTGAGCCGTTCCGCCCAGGAATAGCCTAGTGCCTTCAAAATCGCGAACAGCACCTTGAAGTGACGTATCTGCTCATCGCCCACCACCCAGATTTGCTGGTCTGGCTGGAAGTCCTGCTGCTTGAGGAGAGTTGTGCCCAGATCCTGGGTGACATAGACGCTGGTCCCGTCACTGCGCAGAACCACCTTTGTGCCCAGTGCCTTGTCGTCGAACTCAATAATGGTCGCGCCGTCCTCACGCTTCTTGAATACGCCTTTTTCAAGTCCTTCGCGAATGATGTCCTTGCCCAGCATATAGGTCTGGCTTTCCAGGTATGTCTTGTCAAAATGCACACCCATGCGGGCGTATGTTTCGGCAAAGCCGTCGAACACCCACTTGTTCATCATGGACCAGAGTGCCCGCACCTGTTCATCGCCATCTTCCCAGGCTTTGAGCATTGACTGCGCTGCTGCGCCGATTTCAGTTTCGATGAAGAGTGCATCGTCGTCCTTGTCCTTCAGTTCAGGCTTTGCCTCACGCAGTTCCTGTATCTGGCGGCGCAGTTCCTTGTCGTACGCCACATAGAAGTCGCCCACAAGGTGGTCTCCCTTCTTTCCTGCCTTCTGCGGGTCAGTACCATTGCCGAAGCGCTGGTATGCCAGCATCGACTTGCAGATGTGGATGCCTCTGTCATTGACTAGATTAACTCTTACCACATTGTGCCCTGCCAGCTCCAGAATGGAGGCCGTCGCCATGCCGATGGCGTTGTTGCGCACATGTCCCAGATGCTGCGGCTTGTTGGTATTTGGCGCAGAGAATTCAATCAAAATCTTCCTGCGTTCGCCTTCAGGCAACTTGACCTGCTCCATTAGGGCATTTCCATCAGCCACTGTGTCTCTCATGAGTGCGGCGGCTTTGATGGTAACATTCACGAATGCCTTGACAACCTCCACTGCCTCTACATCCACGTCTTCCGCCAGCAGTTCCTTTACCCGCTCCGCCAGCTGCATCGGATTGCGGCGGACGGCCTTCGCCAGCGCAAAGCAGGATATGGTTATGTCGCCTGTGAAATTGGCAGGGCACAGTTCCAATGGCATCTCTGGCAGTTGTATTGAATATTCCTGCTCCAGTTTCGCCTTAAGTCTTTCTGTAAAGTTGAATCTCATGGTTTTAAAATATGAGCGCCGAGTGGCGCTCATTCAGGTTGAGTATGTTTATTTTTCCCTTATTGCGGCGGAATTGGCGTGTGCATCAAGGCCTTCGCTTAGCGCCAACGTCCTTATGTATG
>JAFZZD010000401.1 GCA_017615955.1 Victivallales bacterium | reverse complement strand
GGACTGTGGACTGTTCTGTGCGTGGGAGTTTTCGCCCGCGTTTAGCTAGGCACAGCCCCTATCCGCGGCTTTCGCCGCGGACACCATGTCCACTGTAAACTTTTTATCCCAAATGGAGTACGAAATGAACAAATACAGAAGCATTATCTTTGCACTGCTGTGTTGTGTGCTTTCTTTTGCCCTGGCGGATGAGGGTTTGAAGATCGCTGTGCTGGACTTCAATAACAACACGGGAAACACGGAGTTTGATTACTTTTCCAAAGGACTTCATAGTGTAATTGAAAATGGCTTGCTCCATAGACTACCTGATTTTGCAATTATTGATACCCAAATTTCAAACATATTGCTAAAGGAAGATCTGAACCTTCCGCATAGCAAGTATTTCGACCAGAAAGATGCGGCAACCATTGCGAAACTTCACGGAGTAAACTTTCTTTTGACGGGTTCCTACTCCGGTCATGAGGACAATTTTTGCCTTGACGTCCAGGTAACCACGGTCGAGACCGGGGAAATATACTTTACTGCCCACAAGGAAAGCAAGTGGGATGACCAGCTTGACTTGAGTGCTATGGCAATTGCATTGGCTGCCGACATTGCCAGGAACTTGCGGCCCGCCATTTCACTAAAAAAACTGAAGGTCTCCATTTCGCAAAAATCATCCCATACAGGAAAGACGCAGTCATCTTACATGCCAGCACTGAAACGCTCAACAGTTGACAAATATTCACTGGCAGTGAGCAGGCGGGAAAAAGGCGATGAAAAAGCATGGAGACAATTTCTTGTGGAGATTGAGGCGGAGGCTCCCGCATTCCTGGGATTCCTGTATTACCATGGAGAGGGAGTTGAGCAAGATTGCGAAAGAGCCAAGGAGCTGTTCCAAAAGGGTGCACTAAAAGGAGAGGCCAGTGCACAATGCCTAATGGGTATGTACTATGAAGAGGGGAAATGCGTTTCCCCGAACATGGAGCAAGCCCTAAAATGGTATAAGCTGGCAGCGGGACAAGGGATTAAAGATGCGCAATGGAAATTGGGCAGATGCCATGAAAACGGCGAAGGCGTTTCAAAGGACATGGAGCAGGCAGTGAAATGGTACAGAATGGCTGCTGAACAAGGTCATGCCGATGCTCAAAACAACCTGGGGAATTGCTATGAAGACGGCCAGGGCATTTCACAGGACATGGCAGAGGCAGCGAAATGGTACAGAATTGCTATAATGCAGGGAAATGCCAAAGCTCAAAACAACCTGGGCTGGTGCTACGAAAACGGACGGGGTGTTCCAAAGGACATGAAGAAGGCTGTGGTATGGTACAAAACAGCTGCAAAACAGGGAAATGCCTATGCGCAAAACAACCTGGGCTGGTGCTACGAAAACGGCCAGGGCGTTCCACAGGACATGACAGAGGCCGTGAAATGGTACAGAATGGCTTCTGAACAAGGTCATGCCGATGCTCAAAACAACCTGGGCTGGTGCTACGAAAACGGTCAGGGCGTTCCACAGGACATGGCAGAGGCCGTGAAATGGTACAGAATGGCAGCTGAACAAGGTCTTGCCTATGCGCAAAACAACCTGGCCCGTTGCCACGAAAACGGCAAAGGGGTTCCACTGGACATGAAGCTGGCAGTACAATGGTACAGAGAGGCTGCAGAGCAGGGAAATGCCGATGCGCAGTATAGACTAGGCCAGTGCTATCACCTGGGCAAAGGCGTTCCAAAAGACAAGACCGAAGCTGTGAAATGGTACAGAATGGCAACTGAACAAGGGCATAAAGATGCACAGACAAACCTGAATTTACTACTGAAGGGGAAAAATGTTGTCTGGATTGCCTGGCTTGTTTTTAGTTTATTTCTTTTAGGTGCTATTGTCATAGCTGCGGTTGTAAACATACGCAATGTTCACAATTAGGGTAGGTTCTTTATGTATAAATAAAAGCTTCGGTGCGGCCAATGCCAGCGAGTACGCTCTATGCTTAACCTCCAGCAAGTGCCCAGAGGGCGCTTAGGCAGTACTTCTTTAGGATACAACAATGAGCAAAAAACTATTAATCATTCTGATTATCACGACATTTTCATTCGCCATGGCGGATGAAAGCCTGAGAATCGCCGTACTGGACTTCAAAAACAACACGGGAAGCACGGATCATGACCACTATTCCAAAGTGCTTTGTGAGATGATTCAAAATGCCTTGTTCAGGGAACTCCCCGATTTCACATTTATTGAACGCGCAAGGTTAGACGAGGTGCTAAATGAGCTGAACCTTACGCAAAGCAAGTATTTTGACCAGGACAAGGCGGCAAGCATGGGGAAACAGCTTGGAGTCAACTATATTTTGACAGGCTCCTACTTCCGCCATGAGGACGTCGGGGGCATAGACGTCAAGATAATCAAGGTAGATACCGGGGAAATATACTTTACTGCTGAAAAGGCAGGCAAGTGGGATGACCTGCTGTTCTCCATAAAAGATGCACTAGTTGCCCACATTGCCAGGAACTTGCTGCCCTCCTTTTCGCAAAAAGGACAGCAGGCAAAATACACATCCACCCATGAAAAGACGCAGTCATCTTCCATGCCGGAACTGAAGCGCTCAACAGTGGACAAATATTCACGGGCAGTGAACAGGCGTGATAAAGGCGATGAGGAAGGCTGGAGGCAATTTCTGGCGGAAATCGAGGCAGAAGATCCCGCATTCCTGGGATTCCTGTACTACCGTGGAGATGGGGTTGAGCAAGATTTCAAAAGAGCCAAGGAGCTGTTCCAAATGGGTGTACTAAAGGGAGAGGCAGGAGCGCAATTCCTTATGGGCGTATTCTATGAAGAGGGGAAATGCGTTGCCCAGGACATACAGCAAGCCCTGAAATGGTATAGGCTGGCGGCGGGACAAGGGAATAAAGGTGCTCAATGGAAACTGGGCTTGCACTATGCAAACGGCTATGGCGTTCCAAAGGACATGGCACAGGCGGTGCAATGGTACATAAAGGCTGCTGAACAAGGTCATGCCGATGCGCAATACAACCTGGGGGCTTGCTATGCAAACGGCAAAGGTGTTCCAAAGGACATGGAGCAGGCCGTGCAATGGTACAGAAAGGCTGCAGCGCAGGAAAACGCCGATGCGCAATACAACCTGGGGGCTTGCTATGCAAACGGCAAAGGTGTTTCCAAAGACGTGGCGCAGGCTGTGCAATGGTACAGAAAGGCAGCTAAACAAGGTCTTGCCGATGCGCAATACACCCTGGGACTTTGCTATTTTTTCGGCTATGGCGTCATAAAGGACATGACGCAGGCTGTGCAATGGTACAGAAAGGCTGCTGGACAAGGTCATGCTGCGGCGCAATTCTACCTGGGATTTTGCTATTTTTTCGGCTATGGCGTCATAAAGGACATGACGCAGGCTGTGCAATGGTACAGAAAGGCTGCTGGGCAAGGTCATGCTGCGGCGCAATTCAACCTTGGTGTTTGTTATGAACGTGGCAAGGGCGTTCCACAGGACATGGTGCGGGCCGTGCAATGGTATAGAAAGGCCACAGAACAAGGTTATCCCTGGGCGCAAAACAACCTGGGGGCTTGCTATGAATACGGCAATGGCGTTCCACAGGACATTGTGCAGGCTGTTCAATGGTACAGAAAGGCTGCTGAACAAGGTCATGCCGATGCGCAATTCAATCTGGGCAGGTGCCATGAATACGGCAAGGACGTTCCACAGGACATGGGGCAGGCTGTTCAATGGTACAGAAAGGCAGCTGAACAAGGTCATGCCCATGCGCAATTCAATCTGGGCAAGTGCTATGAAAACGGCAATGGCGTCATAAAAGACAGGACCGAGGCTGTGAAATGGTACAGACTGGCTGCCGAGCAGGGAAATGCAGAGGCGCAGAATAACCTGGGCGACTGCTTTTATAAGGGCAATGGCGTCATAAAAGACAGAACCGAGGCAGTGAAATGGTACAGACTGGCTGCCGAGCAGGGAATTGCTGATGCGCAGTATAACCTAGGCCAGTGCTATAGCCAAGGCAAAGGCGTTCCTAAAGACAAGACAGAGGGATTGAAATGGTTAAGAATGGCAGCTGAACAAGGGCATAAAAATGCAAAGTTAAGCCTAGCTTTGCAATCAAAAGGTAATTTAAAAACAAATGCTGTTGTCTTGGGAATTGTTTTCATTATTATATTAATTTTCATTTTTAAGCGTAAAAATGAAATAAAGAAGCAATTACATGGGGCATCGAGGCCGCAGGCACCTAGTACGCAGGCACCTAGTACGCAGGCACCTAGGCCGAGGGCGCCGAGGCCGCAAAATTATGCCGATATGCAATTCAATCTGGGCTGGAGCTATGAACATGGCATAGGCGTTCCAAAGAACATGGCGCAGGCTGTGCAGTGCTACAGAATAGCCGCCAATCTGGGAAATGCCAAGGCGCAATATCAGCTTGGCTGGTGCTATCATCATGGCAATGGTGTTCCACAGTACATGGAGCTGGCTGCGCAATGGTACAGAAAGGCTGCCGAACAAGGTCATCCCTATGCGCAAAACGACCTGGGCTGGTGCTATCTAGAGGGCCAGGGTGTTCCAAAAGACCCAAAGCAGGGTGTACAATGGTACACAATGTCGGCCAAGCAAGGAAATGCTGTTGCGCAAAACAGCTTAGGCTGGTGCTGTCAATACGGTCTTGGCATTCCAAAGGACTTGACGCAGGCCGTGTATTGGTACAGGATGGCTGCTGCACAGGGAAACGCCGCTGCGCAAAACAACCTAAGGCAGTGTGCTCGCCTAGTCCAAGACGTTTCAAAGACGACAAGACGAAGGCGGTGAAATGGTTAAGAATGGTTGCAGAACAAGTACATAAATCAGCACTGTTTTACCTAGGGAGGTAATTGCCCCCCCCCCGGCATAGCCTGCCTTCCCGCTGGCTGAAGCCAGCGGCTACGATAGTTTACGGCGTGGCGCAGGAGTTTTGAAATTACCTCTAGGTATTAGACTAACGCCCTGCTCTCCAAGAGTGTAGGCAATGGTTGCGTCCTCCAGGCGCCATCCACTTCGCGGCTTAATAGCCTGCCCATACGGAGAACATGGAGAAGCCCAAAAAACAATGCCCCCCCTGGTTATGCCTAAATGGAAATGGCATTGTTTTCCCCCCTGGTTCAGCCATGGAACGAGATGGCAAAGATGGCGAGTAATTGGAATGAATTAATTCATGCAAGCAATTAAAAGAAATAAATACAGAAGCATAATCTTTGCGCTGCTGTGTTGTGTGCTTTCTTTCGCCCTGGCGGATGAGAATGTGAGGATCGCCGTGCTGGACTTCGAAAACAACACAGGCGACGCAAACCTTGACCATTTTTCCAAGGGGCTTCGTTATATGATTCAAAATGATTTGTTCGTGCAACTACCTGAAATCACATTTATTGAACGCGCCAAAATAAACCAGGTGCTAAATGAGCTAAACTTTATGCAAAGCACGTATGTTGACCCGAGTACAGCGGCTGAGATAGGAAAACAGATCGGTGCGAACTACCTTTTGACTGGCTCATATTTCCGTCATGGGGACTTTTGGCGCATAGACGTCAATGTGATAAAAGTTGAGACTGCGGAAATATGCTATGCTGCCAAAAAGGAAGACAACGGTGAAGACCTGTCTGCCATGATCAATGCATTGGTTTCCGTCATTGCCAGAAACATGCCGGCCTCCATTTCGCAAAAGGGTCAGCAGGCCTTCAAGCAAGAATACACATACCAGCCTGTAAAGATGCAGTCATCTTCCATGCCTGGGCAGAAACTATCATCATTGGATAAATATTCGCGGGCATGGAGCAGACGTGAAAATGGCGATGAGGAGGCATGGAGGCAGTTTCTTGTGGAAATCGAGGCAGAGGATCCCGCATACCTGGGTTTTCTATATTACCACGGACATGGAGTTGAACAAGACTGCGAGAAGGCCCTGGAGCTGTTTGAAAAGGGTGTCCAAAGGGGAGAGGCCAGTGCAAAATGCCTAATGGGCATTTTTCATGAAAATGACAAGTGCGGACACAGGGACTTGGCTCAAGCAATGAAATGGTATAGGCAAGCGGCAGAGCAAGGGCATAAATTTGCGCAATATAACCTTGGCTCCTACTATGAATATGGCTATGGTGTTCAAATGGACATGGTCCAGGCAGTGAAATGGTATAAGATGTCATCAGACCAAGGTTACGCCGAGGCACAATACCGTCTGGCTCGCTGCTATGAAAACGGCACGGGCGTTTAAAAAAACCTGGTACAGGCAGTGAAATGGTACACGAAAGCTGCGGAACAAGGAAATGACGAGGCGCAATTCGCCCTGGCCCGTTGTCAAGCAAAGGGCATGGGCGTTCACAAAAACATGAAGAAGGCCGCTGCATTGTACTTAAATGCAGCTGAACAGGGAAATGCCGAGGCGCAATTCTCTCTTGGCAAGTGCTATGAATTGGGCACCGGTCGCCCCAAGGACATGAAGCAGGCCATGAAATGGTACAAGAAGGCTGCAGAGCAGGGTCATGCCGAGGCGCAATTCCAGCTGGGCAATCACTATTACCATGGTGTCGACTTGGACACTCCAGGCTTTGACATTCAAAAGGATATGACAGAGGCACTGAAATGGTACAGGAAAGCAGCCATGCAAGGCCATGCAGCCGCGCAATTCCACCTTGGCGAAAGCTATAAGGATGCAAAGGACATGACAGAGGCCGTGAAATGGTACAGGAAAGCAGCGGAACAAGGACTACCCTGGGCGCAATATAAACTGGGCAGTTGCCATGAAAACGGCGAAGGCGTTCCAAAGGACATGGCAGAGGCTGTGAAATGGTACAAGGAAGCAGCCAAACAGGGAAACAAGAATGCGCAGGCAACGCTGAAAAGGATAGAAAACAATGAGAGTGTCCCAAGGGATTATCTAATGGAATTGAAAAAATTCAAGGAAGCGGCTGAACAGGGAGATGCAAAAGCGCAATGCAATGTGGGCAACTATTATGAATGTGGCTATGGTGTTAAAAAAGACATGGCTGAGGCAGTAAAATGGTACAAGAAGGCAGCGGAAAGGGGAAATACAGAAGCACTATTCAAACTCGGCGAGTGCTATTTTTGGGGCAAAGGCGGTCTATCCCCAGATAGGGGCAAGGGGTCGAGCCTGTACTGGGAGGCGGCAGTCCAGGGACATGCAGAGGCCCAACGTGAACTCGGTGCTTGCTTTGAAGAGGGCTGGGGTGTAAAACAGGACATGAAAGAGGCTGTGAAATGGTACGAGAAAGCAGCAAAACAAGGTTTTGCAGTCGCGCAGTATGACCTGGGTATTTGCTATAAGAATGGCAAAGGTGTCTCCAGAAACAAGAACGAGGCGGTGAAATGGCTCAAGAAGGCTGCCGACAAAGGAAACAAGAAGGCCAGGGATACACTAAAAGGCATGAAAATTTAGAAAGAACAGTGGACTGTGGACTGTGGACTGTGGACAGT
>JAFZZD010000400.1 GCA_017615955.1 Victivallales bacterium | reverse complement strand
TTTTGCCATGGCTTTGCACAGGAGAGGGTCGCAACGCGGTCCAATATGAATACCCCCGTCCGGAGCGCAGCGACGGTCGGGGATGTATGCCACACTAGTGAGCACGGCCCCAGCGGGGCCGAACTGCCACGGGCAAAAGCAACCTTTTGCTAGAACACAGCCAAAAACTTAAGAGGCTCACCAAGGAAAATCTGCGTGATAATATGTCCAATATGGAACTGGCCTTAAATATGTTAGCGGAACTTACCACAACAGAATTGTCTAAAAGCAGAAATCCAAATGGCTATGAGCAGAGTGCGGATGTTACCAGGGAAGGAAGCGAAATCGTTGGGAATACACGGCGAAAAATTGAGAAGAAAACAGGAAAATCTATCATAACTGATAAGAACGCATGGCAACTTCTTCAAAATTCAGAAATTAAGGAAGATGAAATAGACAAATGACAGTACAGCAGCTGAAAAACTCCATTCTTCAAATGCCCACTGTCCACTGCTCACTGTCCACTGTCCACTGCCCACTGTCCACTGTCCACTGTCCACTGCCCACAGTCCACAATTGAGGTGCAAAAATGAATGAAAGTCTGATTCCAGATCCTGCGCGTCCTTTGATGATACAACGGCTGAGGCTTGGGCATGAGGCTCCTGAAATATGGAGGCGTCTTTTTCCTGTGCTGAAGCGGAATGGGGAATGCTGCGATGAAGTCTGGTTTTCCACGGGAGTCGGCTTTCCTCCGCTGGATGAGCATCGCCGCACATCAGAGCTTATTGCGTCACACGCGGATGAGCTACGCTCGATTGGAATAATTCCCAGTTTGCAAGTGCAGGCTACGCTGGGGCATAGCGACGCCATAACTGGCGCGTATGGCGCAGAAGGAAAGACTTAGGGAAGCTATGTGGGCATACACGGCGAGGAGTGCCGATACATAAATTGCCCGCGTCAGCCATGTTTTCTGGCCTACTTGCGTGAGATGTCGAGAATCTATGCCGCCTGGCATCCAGGCTCGGTGTGGATAGATGATGATCTGCGCCTGGGCAACCATCGTCCCGCCTGGGAGGCAAGCGGCTGCTGCTGCCCATATTGTTTGGAATTGTTTTCAAAGGAGGAGGGGCGCAAATACACGCGTGAGGAGATAGAGGCGGCATTTGAGGCGGGAACTGAACTTAAGTCACGCTGGCTGGATTTCGGGGTGCGCGGACTAAGCGCCGTGGCGGAGACCATAGTGAAGGCCTTTATGGAGATTTCACCTGAGACAAGATTCGGCCTACAGCATAACAGCGACCCCATACGCAACGTCTTCTTTGATGTAATCAGGAATGTCAGCAATGCCAGGCCAGGCTCACGTCCAGGCGGGGGCGCATACAGTGACCATAATCCATACGCAATATTGGACAAGGCATTGCTGATGTCCTTGCAGATGGCGGAGCAGGCGGGCTATGAGACGCTGGGGCAAATCTGTCCTGAAATCGAATCGTGCCCGCGGGACTTCTGCTGCAAAACCTCCCAGGGACACAGAATAGAATCGCTACTGTACCTGGCCATGGGAACGGACAGTCTCTCCTATTTCATAATGGATCCCGTATATGAGACGCCAGAATGGTATGGTCGGGAACTGCTGGAGCCGCTGGCGGCTGAGGCACCATGCTATCGTGACTTCATACAGCACAATCAGGGGACTATGCCAGGCGGACTTGGAATAGCGGGAAATAGAAACACATTCCAGACTGTCCAGGCGCTGGGACTGCCCCTCATCGGCATACCGCTTGCCGCGTATGCGCCGTATGCAGCCTGCGCCATGCTTACGAAAAAGGCGGCAGAGAACCTGCCTGAATCCAATTTGCGAGAGTTGCTTGAAGGCGATGTGATGCTGGATGGCGCCGCAGCCGAGGCATTGCAGAAACGCGGGCTGTCTTCTCTGCTTAGTCAAATCAGCGTCCGCCAACTAGACGAAATGGTCTTCGATTACTACAGTGATGACCCGATGAACCAGGGACTTGAGGCACCAAAGCATTATCCCCTTTCGGAGGAACGTTATGTCTTTGATTTGCCTGATGCCATTCAGGGGAAAGCTCATATCCTCAGTTCCTATAAAGATGCCAAGGGAAATGACTATGGAATTGCGACTGTGCTGCTTGAAAGGGAAAACGGCACACGGGTGGCGCTGATTGGATATGACGGCTTCAACACCACGTATGTTTCCTCCACAAGGGTCCGTTTTCTTAACAGGGTAGCCGACTGGTGTGCGCACGGAGAAATGCCAGCACTTGCTGATGAGCCAGTGCAGTGCCTTATTGTGCCGCGAATATCTTGTTATGGACAGCTTCGCAGCGTCACTGTGCTTAACGCGACAATTGGATGCCAGAAATCTTTCTCATTGCGTCTAAGGCATGTTCCAGACAATGCCAAAGCCTTTTGGCAAGTGCCTGGCTCCGTTCCTGTTGAAATCAACCTGGAGCAGG
>JAFZZD010000399.1 GCA_017615955.1 Victivallales bacterium | reverse complement strand
GTGAACCACTCAGCCGCAGTCTTGTAGTCATGCGGCACGCCCTCGGCATTGTAATACATGACACCAAGATTATATTGTGCCATCGCATTCCCCTGCTCAGCAGCAATCCTATACCGCCTAACCGCCTCCTTATAGTCCTGCGGGATGCCATAGCCGTTGAAATACATGACGCCAAGGCAGTATTGTGCCTCCGCATCCCCCTGCTCGGCGGCCTTGGTGTTCAACTCTGCCGCAGTCTTGTAGTCCTGCGGTACACCATAGCCTTTGTAATACTGATTGCCAAGGTTGAATTGCGCTTTCGCATACCCTTGCTCGGCAGCCTTACGAAACCATTTCGCAGCATCCTCGTAGGACTGCTGAACGCCATGGCCCTTGTCATACATGACTCCAAGGTTGCACTGCGCACTAGCATTCCCATGCTCGGCAGCCTTACTGAACCAAGCGGCTGCTTCAGTGTAGTTATGCGGCAAGCCACCGCCATAATCACGTAAAACAACACCAAGAGAGTTTTGAGCTATCGCATCTCCCTGCTCGGCGGCCTTGCGATACCACTTAACAGCCTCGTTGTAGTCCTGAGGCACAACTTCGCCGTTGCAATACATATTGCCGAGATTGTATTGCGCACAAGCATTTCCCTGCTCGGCGGCCTTGGTGTACCACTCGATAGCCTTTGAGTAGTCCTGTTGCACGCCCTTTCCATCATAATACATACGGCCAAGAAAGAACTGCGCAGGCGCATCTCCGTCATTGGCCAGCCGCAGGGCCTCCTTGTGGAACGTACCAGTGTTTGCTTCGTTCACCACCTTGTCTCGGAAGTTCTTTTCAGTGAAATCGACTATGAGGAATGAGACACCGTCCTCTCCGAGCCTTTGGCCAAGTTGCTCCTTTGTCAATCTCCCCACCAGACACTTTCCGTTGTGCCTAACCACAGGATAGCGGGAGAACGTACAGTCCTTGCCTGACGTCGCGCAGCCCATAACGGACACGCATTCGCCGTTCTCGAAGACGAACGGCACCCTCTCGTAGATGCCGTTGACGGCCCACATCGCCTGTTCAATTGTAACGGGCTTTCCGCCATGGCTGATTCTTATGTTCCAGAACCTCAGCTCGTCACCAAGCGCACAGGCAACTGGCGCGGTCCTATTTTTGCGAGCCGCATCTATCGCGTCTCTCACAGTACGGTCTGTTGACTCAATCGTGAACTGCCCCTCCCAGATGCGCACCTCAGGTGTGACGTTTCGCATGAATCCAAGAAGGCGCAGCGACTTGCTGTTGTCCAGCCTGCCCTGAAACTCAAACGTCTTCACCGAACTAGCAGGAATGCTCAGAATGCCTTCTTCAACGGGACTGGCACTCACCATGTGTGTGGATTTGGCATATACTGGAACAGTGACCTTGCCGGCATCAAATACCAGTTCCTTGTTCCAGTTGTTCTCAAACGATATGCTGAAGCAGAGGCGGCAGTCGGAGACTTTTGCCGCCTTGATCCTCTTGGTCAGCCTGTCATAGCCCTTCGTCAGCGTCTCTTGGCTTCGCCTTGACCAGAGTTCCGAAGATGACGAGTCCCATGACGCACTGCCCGCGACGCCTATGCTGGCATTCAGTCCGCCCTTGACCGAAAAATCGAATATGCCTTTGCACCATGACTGCTTTGATTCTGAGCCATTCCCATCTTTCTTGTCTTTAGAGCCTTCCCCGTCCCTCTTTCCTTTGGACGCGCTAATCCATACATCCGCCTTGCC
>JAFZZD010000398.1 GCA_017615955.1 Victivallales bacterium | reverse complement strand
CAAAAAGCCAATGGCGGCGCCAATGTCAGCCACGGGATTGGCGCCAACTTCGCGCTCAATGGTCAGGTAGCCCGAATACCCTACTTCGGAAAGTGCCGCTATGTAGCGGCGCCAGTCCACGCTGCCCTCCCCTAGCGGCACTTCATTGAAGTAGTCGCCCATGTTGAATCCTTCTATTCCACCTTCCGCGAAAGCGCCATATACCTTGACTGGATCGCAGGGCTTGTACTGCACACCGTCCTTTGCGTGGGTATGGACTATGTAGTCCTTCAGCGTATAAACTGCGGCCACAGGGTCGTCGTTCTGAACCATAACCAGGTTTGCGGGATCCAGATTCACGCCAATTCCCTTGCTGCCAACATCCTTCAGGAACGCTGCCAGGCACTTTGCTGTTTCAGGTCCAGTCTCAATGGCGAACGTCACGCCTTTTGAGGCCGCATACTCGCCAAGTTCCCTGCAAACAAGCAGCTCATTCTGGTATATTGGAGAAGCACTGTCAGCAGGAATCACGCCAATGTGCGTAGTAACCACGTTCACGCCCCAGTCAACAGCCAAATCCACTATCGCCTTGGAGCGCCCTATCTTGTATTGGTTCTCTTCTTGACGCTGGAAGCCATGCCCGCCTAAATCACCGCACAGCGCGGAAATTTCCAAACCACAGTCCTGCGTCAACTTGAGAAAATCCCTGCGTGCGGCTGCATCCATCCTCTCTGGTGTCATATCACCATTGACCACATACACCTGCAAGCCATCAGCACCCATCTCGCTGACCTTGCGCACCGCATCCTTAACTGGCATGCGCAAAGATTCCAGCATGACGCCTATCTTAAAACGCTTCATCCTAAAAATCCTTCTGTGTTAATCTGCGTTAATCTGTGGATCATATATTCAGCGTTCCCACTGGAAGCCATTCTGCCTCAGGCCCTCGTACAATGCAATGGACGCGGCATTTGCCAGGTTATGGCAGCGCTTGTGCTCGCCTGGCATGGGCAAGGTCCAAAGTGAATCGCTGTACTTGCTGTAGAATTCAGGTGGCAGACCATGCCCTTCATTGCCAAACACCAGATAATCCCCAATCTGCAACTTGCAGTCATACAGGCTGCGGCTTGTCTTGGAACTGCAAAAGCGCATGTTTTGAGGATGGTCGTTCTTCTCAAGAAAATCCTGCCAGTCCTCATACACACTCCAATGCAGATATGGCCAATAGTCCAGCCCTGCCCGCTTCAAGTGCGCCTCGTCCAGACTAAAGCCCAGCGGCTTTACCAAATGCAGTTGCGCATCAGTACATACGCACAGACGCCCTATGGTGCCTGTGTTCTGGGGTATCTCTGGCGCAACCAGCACTATATGAAAGCAGGGACGGAACATCAGCGTCAGAACTGATGCAGGAAACGCACGTCGTTATCGTACAGCAGACGCAGGTCGTTGATACCATAGCGTATCATGGCAATGCGCTCCAGACCAAAGCCGAATGCAAAGCCGCTCACCTTGTCCACATCGTAGCCAACATTGGCGAAAACCGCAGGATTCACCAGGCCCGCGCCCGCAATCTCAATCCAGCCAGAGCCTTTGCAGACACGGCATCCCGCGCCACCGCAGACGATACAGGACGCATCGCACTCAACGCTGGGTTCAGTGAATGGGAAGAAATGGGGACGGAAGCGTATCTTGGTCTTTTCACCGAACATCTGGCGAGAGAACTCGGCCAAGGTGCCTTTCAAGTCCGCCAGCGACACATTTTCATCAACATAAAGCCCCTCAATCTGGTGGAAGCTCATCCCATGTGTAGCATCTGGCGTGTCCCTGCGGTAGCAGCGTCCAGGGCACACAATGCGCACTGGTGGCTTGTGGGCCTTCATTGTGCGGATCTGCACATCGGAGGTCTGGGTACGCAGTATCATGGTCTCTGGATCCAGCCAGTCCCGCTTGTCCAAGTCAAAATAGAATGTATCCTCAGGTGTGCGGGAAGGATGGTCCTGCGGCGCATTCAGCGCATCAAAGTTATCCCACACATTCTCCAGGTCGGGACCGTCCGCCACGGTAAAGCCCATTCTGCGGAAAATCGTGACCGCGCTGTCCATCACTAGGCTGATGGGGTGCCTATGGCCGATATGGTGCCTGCGCGCTGGGAGTGAAATGTCCAGTGCCGCCTTTTCTTCCGCCGCCTGGTGTATCCTGGAGGCACATTCGTCAAGGTACGCCTGTATCTGCTGCTTGACTGCGTTCACCGTCTTGCCCACCGCTGGCTTGTCCTCTTTCGGCACACTTCCCAACTTGGACATCATTGCAGGCAGCAAGCCCTTACGACCAAGGTATTTCGCCCTGCATTCCTCAAGTCCTGCCTCGTCCTTTACCGCGCCCACCGCAGTCTGCACTTCAGCCTGCAATGCTAACAGTTCATTCTCCAATTCCGTCATAACAATTTCCTTTTCTTTATATGTTAATTAAGGCAATCACTAACATTCATAAACAACAAGATGACAATCTATGCCGCCATTCTTCAGCGGATATTCCGCCTCTGGCTTCTTGGGTATGCTGCGCACCAACCTAGGATTGCCAGTGAGCATGCAAACTCGCCAGCCATGCAACCTCATCACAGCAGAGCGCAGTTCCTGGTATATCTGGTTGTCCGCATCCAACCTGACGCCGTATGGCGGGTTTGTTACCACAAAGCGCCTGGTGCCGTCCGACTGCAATTCGCGCAATGGCATTCTCCTGAAAGCAAGCCTCAATCCTGCGGAGCGTGCATTCTCCTGGGCATGCTCAAGTGCGGTGCTGTCAATGTCAAAGCCAGTCACCCTTGGGAGCTGCCCCCTGCCCTCGGCACGCAATTGCCCCTTAATGTCCTCCAGCACAGCCGCCTTTTCATCATTGAAATCCCCCCACCTCTGGAAACCAAACATACTTCTGCGCAGTCCTGGCGCAATGCCAGCCGCCCACATTGCCGCCTCGATCACCAGCGTGCCCGAACCGCACATGGGGTCCACCAGCGGCGTTTTCCTATCCCAGCCAGAAAGGCGCAGCACCGCAGAGGCCAGCGTCTCCTTCAAAGGAGCTTCGCCGCCTGTGACACGGTAGCCACGCTTAAACAAAGGTGCGCCTGACAAATCAAGATACAGCGTAGCCTTGCCACGGGTCATATACACGAACACACGCACATCGGGGTCTTCCTTGTCCACATTCGGGCGTGCCCCAAACTTCTCGCGCAGACTATCCGCAATCGCATCCTTCACCTTCAATGCAGCCTGGTCTTGCGTGGTGCCAGAACTTTCATGCACGAATGCACCAACTGCGAATGTGCGCCTCAAAGTAATCTGCTCCGACCAGTCAATGTGCCTGGCACCTTCATACAATTCCGCCAGATTATCCGCCTTGAAACGCCCCATAACGGCCATTACACGCTGCCCGATGCGGGTTTGAAGGCAGGCCCTCCAGCCATCCTCCCACTCGCCGAAGAACGGAATGCCGCCCTTGTTCAGGCGCACGGAGCGGAAACGCAACTCGCACAGTTCGTCCCTCAGCACCTCTTCAGTGCCTGGCGCCGCTGTCACATAAAACTCCCTCATTGCAAATCCACCTGCTATTTTCTGCCGTTCTTCTTGTATTGGTCATCCGGAGGTGGGCAACGCCTTGCCACCATCCCCATCTCAGTCTTGCAAATGTGGCCACGCTGCCACAAGT
>JAFZZD010000397.1 GCA_017615955.1 Victivallales bacterium | reverse complement strand
TGCGCAGACTGGGTGGGCGGAAATCGCGTTTCAACGAGATGACCTTGCGTGAACAATAGGATTAGTACACCACCACCCGCTTATATCCAGCCCGCAGTAATCTCGCTCATTGCGGGCTGTTGCCTTTAAGCCGTAAACATTCTCAAGAGTGTTTACGGCGTCTCTGCCAGTTGAGTATTTGCAGACTTTGTCTTCAAATACTCACAGTCCGCAGTACCTCTCCAAGATGACCTTATACCAGGACTGACCTCTTACTGCCATCCCAAATATACCTGATTTTCTCAAAAGCATGCATTTGGGATGTAATGCCTCACCAAATGATATGCAGGTGCATTGCAAATGTTCTGCCTTACCATAAGGGACATGACTTTTTTAGCGATTTTTAGTGAATTCGCTAAAAAGTGTAGTAATGAATACATCTCTGTTTTCCCCCTTGCAAACCTGGTTTTCAGGGGCTATGTTAGAAGCGGAAGGTGGGTGGGGGAAGTATCCCAAACAATGTATGCGCGCGTGATGAAGGGAGGCAATAGAAGGACTGGTGCTGCGGGCAATGTCAATCGGTGATGCATTTCTTTGGGATGGCAATCCACATTGTGCACGTCCATAAGGAGAGACTTGATTTCCGTTCAAAGGTAATATATTATTGTTTAAGTCGTTTGTCTGCGACATTTCCCATACCAAGTAACCCCCCAAACACACAGAGGAGAATCACACGCCATGGGTCTTCATTCACTTGCTCTTTCAATGGCCTCCAACGCATTGGTCATCAGTTCGATGGAAATCAACGAGAACGGCCCCATCTACATCAACATCAAAGGGCGCAAGCCTGGTCTGCTCAATTGGTTCCTGACGCTCATCGGGATTAACACGACGGTCTTCATCGAGGTGCACGAGAAGTTTGTACGCATGTCTTCTGCCTCCTTTTCTGGCCGCATCAACCAGACGATACCTCTGTCTGCCATATCCAATGTCCTTACGGGCTTGATGAAGCCCGTGCTGTGGCTCATCTTCGCCCTTGTCGCGTTGGTGGCTGGCATCATTGTTGCTGTGGAGGCCTCGCACGCCTGGCCCTTTATCATCGGCCTGATTGTTGCCCTCTGCTTCGTAATTGCCTACATCCTGGGCAAATCAACCATCCTCTGCCTCCGTGCCCACTCCGGCGATACCATTGGCATGCTTGTCAAACGGAGCCTCATTGAGGGCATCGCTTTCTCCGACGAGGATGCAGACCGCATCGTGACGATTGTCAGCGAATTGATTGAGCGCGCCCAGACTGGCGGTGCCCGCCAGATATCTCCTGAACCGAGAGCGTAGCGATAATCGCGCTATTGCTCCTTCTACACAAGGGGCTGTTGCAGAGCCTTTAAAGTTGAGAGGACGACTGCCGATTACCGGCGGTGTCCTCGCCGTCGTTCAGATGGCATCTGACACTCGGTCATTGAGGACTGATGCTTTTCTGCCGTAAACATCCTCAAGCAAGGGCGTTTACGGCGTTCCTTTTGTCCGTTTCAGACATTTATTCTGACACTTCTTTGTCATACATTTATCCCGACATCTTGTTGCGTTGCCACTTTCATGTCGAATGGAATAACGACATTGATGTAGGTGTTGCCGATGTGGAATACATCGCGTCCATATTCTGCAACGATGACGGGTATGCCGTGTCCGAGTGTGCTCGGTCAGCTCCAACTGAATGAAGCTCCGCATCAGTATATCGTTCCGCAGGCGGCTTATGCCCTGGAAGAACATCTCCTCGGTCTGCCCCTTGGGAAGACCTCCATGCGACAACTGTAATGATGCCCCTTGACTAAAGGGGTTCATTACACCAATAGTTTTGCAATTACCTCACAAGAAATACCAAGGATAAGGACAGAACATGAAGATCATCGATGCGCACAATCATCCAGACTACTATGGCCATAATCTGGAGAAGTTTTTGGAGAACATGGATGCCAACGGCATTTCCCAGACCTGGCTTCTGAACTGGGAATGCGGTGCAGGCGAGGCGATGCCGCACTACACTCACGTAATGCCGGGCGCGGTCTTTGGCGCAAAATATGGGCCGGTCCCATTTGAGCGCTGCCTGAGTTTCAAGGAGCGGGCGCCAGAGCGGTTCATCCTTGGATATGCTCCCGACCCCAGAACGCCGGAGGCAAGCGCGCGCCTGGAGCAGGCGCATGACACATACGGTGCGCAGGTCTGCGGCGAAGTGAAGGTGCGCATGATGTATGATGACCGTGAGGCGCTGCGGCTCTTCAGAACAGCAGGCAGGCTGAAAATGCCAGTCACCCTTCACCTCCAGGACGAGGTGGGTGACCGGGACGGCAAATGGCAGGAATGGTGGGGCGGAGACATAGACACGCTGGAGCGTGTGCTTCAGATGTGCCCGGAGACCATCTTCCTGGGCCATGCGCTCACATTCTGGATACACATATCGGGAGATGACATATACAAGACAAGCGGATACCCGCCAGTGCCATGTCCAGTGGTTCCTGGCGGTAGGCTCATAGAGCTTCTGCGCAGATATCCCAATCTCTTCTGCGACATATCGGCGGGTTCAGGCTGCAATGCGCTGAAGCGTGACCCCGTCTTCGCAAAGGAGTTCCTGGATGAATTCCAGGATAGAGTCCTTTATGCGCGGGACTACTTTGATTCAATACACCGGGAATTCCTGGAAACGCTGGATCTTCCATTGGCGCTTCAGGAGAAAATCTACCATGGCAATGCGGAACGGCTGCTTGCTGAATACAAATAGACGCAGTCATGCGAATTGACATCAACCCCAAAATAAACGGAAACAAGAAATGCTGAAGAAAATTGCCATTGCTGTGCTTGTCTCATTCCTGTGCCTGGCGGAAGAGGTGGTGTTGGATGGAAAACTGGACGAGGCATTCTGGAAAAACGCCACTGTCCACAGCGATTTTCAGGAATTCAAGGGAAACAAGAACAAAGTGCCAATGCCCAGGACATCGTTCCAGGTGCATTACGATGAGCACAACGTGTATTTCGGCATAAAATGCAACGAGCCACACCCCGACCAGATCAAGGCGCCGAAGCAGCTCTATCCATGGGGATGCGACCTGGTGGAGATATTCCTGTCGCCAGCCTGCCGCCAGGACGAATTCTACCAGTTTGTGGTGTCTGCGGGCAATGTCAGGTGGTGCCAGTATTACTATGAGGGCGGGCACATACGCCCTGATCCTGGCTATGCCCCGCTGTGGGACAGCGCGGTATTTGTGGGTAATGACTTCTGGTCACTTGAAGTAAGGCTGCCCCTGGCCGGATTCTACCACACGAGAAACGCCCTTTGGCAGAACAAATGGCTGATGAACGTGACACGTGAAAGGACCGTGGAGGCAAGGACCGACTGCACATGGAGCCCCCTCATCAACGCCAGCCAGCAAAGCTCACTTTTCAGGACGCTGGATGGCTTCCCGTCAAGGCTTCAGGAGGATGACCTCTCCATAGAGAACGTCATGGCGGACATTACTTCATTTGACGGCAAATCATACCATGGCACGTTGAAGATGTCCATCTACTCAGGGACAGCGGGGAAGCGCAGCATATCCTACAGCGGCTTCACGAAGGAACTTCAGCTTGCGCAGGGGGACAACAGGGTGGAGCTGCCCTGCAGTTTTGAAAAGGTCGGAATAAAGGAGAAGATGCTTTTCGTCGTTGACAAGGGCAACACTCTTGGCAGAAGCTATCCAGTCGCGCTTGACTACGAGCCAGTGGCCATACAGCTCAAGGTGCCATCCTATTCGGCCACATTCTATCCAGGGCAGGACAAGTCAAAAGTCATCGGCATCGTCAGGCAAAGAACCCGGGGCAAGCTGAAAATCGAGTTCAAGGGAAATGGAGTGAAAACACAGACGCTGACATTCGACGGCAAGGAGCTGCAGCATGACTTCACCTTTGACGCCACGGGGATTGATGCCAAGGGCGCGACTTTGCACGCCACGGTCGAGGGCGGGGAGGCCACCTTGAAGATCAACTCGCCTGAACCAACCAGGAACAGGATGGTCTGGATTGAAAACGGGTTCCTGGTCCTGAACGGCAAGCCCACGTTCGTGCGCATGCTTGAAGGCGCGGAGTCTGGCTTTGGGACAGGAATGCGCTTCAAGGAGAAGTTCAAGGAAGACAAAGACTCGTTCAGCATCAACAATGACATCATAAAACGAGTGGTGGTGGAACCCAAAAGACTGCTTCAGGGCATTGAATCAGAGGCGGTCAAGGACATTGAGCCAAGTCCCAGGCTGCTTGAACTCGTAAAGAAAAGAATCGAGGAAAACAGAAACAAGGACTTCACATACTACTTCCTATGCGACGAGCCGGAATGCAGAAACATATCGCCAGTGTATCTTGAGCATGTTTACAAATACATCAAGTCGCTGGACCTGTTCCATCCAGTCATGATTTGCAGCAGAAGCGCATCGCGCTATGTGAAATGCGCGGACTATATCTCCGCGCACCCATATTGGGCGCCATATTTCGACGGCAGGGGAAACAGGCTGCTCACCATTCCACTGGACAAGATTCCCAATTACTTCGCGGGCTGGCTTGCACCGGACAAGGCAGGTGCCCTGGTTCCGCAATGCTTCAGCTACAGAAACTTCTGGAACCGCATGGCCGACTATCCGACGCTAAGGGAAATCGAATGCGCAGTTTGGATATCGATAGTCTCAGGCGTTTGCGGCATTGAGACATACCATTTCCATGACCTGGGGGACAGGCCTGTGCTTTACCATGGCACAAGATACATCATGCAGGCACTGGAGAGACTGGACAGATTCCTGCTGACGTCAGACAAGAAAAAGCTGCCTTCGCCGAACAAGACCTTTGCCTCGCTTTTCACCGCTGGGGATGAACAGCTGCTTATTCTCGTGAACGTATCCGGCAAGCCATGCACGATTTCTGCCCCCGTGAACAACCTGCATGAGTTCCTGGGGGACAGGGTGTTCAACGGCAGCATCACGCTCCAAAACGACGAGACGGCGCTCTTCACCACAAAGAAGATGGACGCCGGCCTGGAAAGCAGGCTTAACGCAATAAAGAGAATAGACGAGCTGGAGGCGCAAAGGCTCAAGTCCAAAAGCGTGCTTTTCAACAAGGGCTTCCAGCTTAACCTGAAGGCCTCCGCCTTCGAGCACTACGGCAGGCAGGAATGGACGCACAGCAAGCTGTTCGACGGGGTGGACAATATGCTGGCCTGGGCCAATTACGCGAAAAGCCCATCCTGGCTGGAAATGAGCTTCTCCTCATTTGTGCCTGAATTCACTTCCCTTGTAATACATGGAAGCAATCTTGATGGCATGAATGTGCAATATTGGAAGGACGGTGGCTGGAAACAAATCTCGGAGATTGCCGAAACAGTGAAGGACAAGTACCGCACGACCTTCAAGTGCAATGACAGGATCCGCACCGTGAAACTGCGCCTTGAATTCCCCAAGGGCAAGAATACCATTGAATTGTACGAGGTGGAGGCCTTTGACGATGCGCCCCAAAAAGCGGCAATGCCACAGCAGACGCCACAAAAGCCCATTGATGACAAGGACAATGTCCTTTGGCGCAAGGACGGAAGCAACGCCGTGCTGGAGAAGAAGGGCTGGCACACAAAGGTGATGAAGGTGTTTGGAGACGAAAACGGAAGGCTGGTGATTTCTGGCGAGCAGCAGCCGAAGGAAATCTCGCCAGTGGCGGATGCGGACATTCCCATCTCGCCGGAGTACCCATGGCTGGTGTTCAAACTGGAATCCGTGAAGATGAACCAGGGCAGGTATCATGCCTGGTGTGTGCAGGGGCCCGTCATTGGAGGCTACTTCCAGGACACATCGCCCATACCCGGCATCTACACCATGAACCTCAAGGAGGCGGGCATTATGGACAAGCAGAGGAGCTTCATTGCCGTATATGCCTACTGCGAGGAACTGGCGTTCAGCGAAATCAGCATAGTGAAGAAGACTGACTGCGAAATCAGCGCGGACCTGAAGGACGATGTCCTGACCGTGAAGGCATGCCTGACGCATCCTGCTGAAAGCCTCTCCGCCAAAATCTGCCATAGGTCCAAGGAGCTTACCAGCGAATACCAACTTAAGCCAACGGATGACAGCAGACTCATCTGGCAGGGCGTCTTCAAACTGGAAAAACCGCTTCAAAGCGGCAAGCTGACGCATTTCAAGCGGGGACAACTGGATCTGAGGGTGGATGTCCTTGGTGGAAACATACCAGTTCCTGTGTTCTACAAAATCTACCAGGAATACTAGAACAGTTTCTATGCTGTGTGCACGGCCAATAGCCCATAAAGGCCCTCAGGATGTCCCGCGTCCTGAGGCGCGGCCAATGGCCGCGCACATACCTACCCTCTTGGGGAATAGAGCAAAACTAAAATAGACAATGATGATTTGAAC
>JAFZZD010000396.1 GCA_017615955.1 Victivallales bacterium | reverse complement strand
CGGGCAGAGCCATGCCATGGCAGTGCATAGTGTGGCTATGCGTCACCTGTGCGGGATATTCGGTGTCGGACACGTATATGCACAAGCTGATGGTGTCGCTGCAATCCATTGGCATTGACAACACGCTGCATTGCGCGATGCTGTCGTCCATACTGGCCAATACCACCGCAGGCGCCATAGCGCTGGTGATAATGCTTTTCGCGCCAAAGGCAAAGAACTGGCAGGTTTGGAAATACACGTCACCATACGGATTTTGCTGGATGGTGGCAATGATGTTCCTCTACGCATGCTTCGCGAAAGTGGGCACTGTCAGCGGCAACATCATCCAGAACACGCGCGGCATACTGGTGATTCTGCTAAGCCTGGTTCTGGTGAGAATGGGCTTCACAGAACTGGAGGAGAAAGTCACCGCCAACATAGTAGTGAAGCGTTTGGTGGCTGCCACGCTAATGCTTGCAGCCATCGTCATCTTCAATATGCATTAGAATAGTTGCCAAAACAGGCAAACAAAGATATATTACGGACAATTTTAGACAAATAGGTACAATTTCAACATAGGCTTATGGAAAAAGAAGAAAACACAACACAAGAAGAAAGCCAGATGTCATTTGATGACTTTGGCTTCAGGCCAGAGATAATGCAGGGCATAGCGGAGGCTGGCTTCACCGAGCCAACCCCCATACAGGTCAAGGCGATCCCTGAAATCACAGCAGGCAAGGATTTGATCGCCCAGGCGCTCACCGGCACTGGCAAGACCGCCGCATTCGGCCTGCCGACGATGAACATGATGACTGGCGAATGCAGCCTGAGGCTGCTGGTCATAGAACCCACCAGGGAATTGGCGGCGCAGGTTTCGGAGGAGCTGTTCCGCCTTGGACGCCACGCCGGCATACATACCGCCTCCTTCACTGGCAGCCAGTCCTATTCCAGGCAGGAAAAACTGCTGCAGATGGGCATTGACGCACTGGTGGCCACGCCTGGACGCCTCAACGACCTGATTGAAACAGGGCATTTCAAGGATGTGAACCCTAGCTACATTGTCATTGACGAGGCGGACGAAATGCTGGACATGGGCTTCATCGAGGACGTGAAGAAGATCTTGCAGTCCTTCCCTGGTCCTCACCAGACAATGCTGTTTTCCGCCACCATGCCGCGCCCAATCGTGGAATTGGCGGAGACTATCATGCACGAGCCGGTGGAGATTACCATCGCTCCTGAGGAGACCACCAACAATGACATCGAGCAGCAGTTCTATGTTATTGAGGACAGGGAACGCACGGATGCCATCGTCAGGCTGATTGACTCCCAGGACGTGGGGAAGGCGATGATTTTCTGCCGCACAAAGGAAGAGGCGGATTCGCTGAACATACTCCTTGGAGGCAGAGGTTACAATGTGAACTGCCTTCATGGTGACATGGAGCAGGCACAGCGCAACCGCGTCATGGGAGCCTTCAGGCGCGGCGAAATCGACATCCTTGTGGCAACGGACATCGCCGCCCGCGGGCTGGACGTGGACGATGTGACCCACGTGTTCAACTTCCACCTGCCCTTTGATTCACGTGGCTATGTGCACCGCATTGGACGCACGGGCCGCGCTGGCAAGTCAGGACTGGCAATCACGCTGGTCACGCCACGCGAACTCCGCCAGTTGGAGCACATACGCAAGAACGTGGGAGCGCAGATTGTGAACAAGCTGATTCCAACAAGGTCAGAAGTCACTTCACTGCGACTGAAGAGGCTGTTCCAGGAGGCCAGCGAGAGCGAGTGCAATCCAGAGGTGCTGGCGCAAGTTCAGGAACTTTCCGAAGGGCTGGACACAGTGGAACTGCTGGCGAAATTCGCAGCCAGGCTGCTCTCTGGCGGCGCCGACCAGGGGCCAGAGCACATCGGCATCGAAGGGCAGCGCCTGTCCAACTTGCTGTCGCCCAAGCCGCGTGAACGCAGAGGAGGCAGGGGAGAAAGGGGCGAAAGAGGAGAACGGGGCGAACGCCGTGGACGCCGCAGGAAAGAAGACTTCAGCAGAACACCACCTGAAGAGACCAGCATATACGAATTGCCACGCGAAGAACGCGAAAAAATACAGGAAGCCGAAGCAAGCCAGAATTTTGACGACGGCGAGGAAAAGCCGCGCCGCGAGCGCAAGCACCGGGAACAGG
>JAFZZD010000041.1 GCA_017615955.1 Victivallales bacterium | reverse complement strand
GGCGAGGTGCCTCGCTTTGCCATAAATGTCATTGGCAAGGATGCAGTAGGCTGCAACTTTGAACTTACTCTGGAGGATGCATTGCTGCGTACTGTGCGCACTTTGTCCTTCAAGGCGCACAGAGAAAGCATTGAGGTCGGCGTCCGCTCCGTGCCAGTTCAGTGCCTGGAGGTGGAGCCGCTGGATGGCTTGCAGTGCGGCGTGTGGCATCTGCGCCTGCGCAGCAAGGACTGCTGCTGCGATGTGGAGGACTACTGCGCATTTGAAATCATGTCCAGGCAGGAGAATGCGCTGCCTCCGCCGCTGTTGTCTGGCTTGCCATGGCTTTACAATTCACGCACAGAGACGCGCGGGCTTGTCACCGATGGCTTTGACCCCTGGAAGGGCAAGTCCGTGAACGCCACCCACTATCTCGCCGCCGCCAACTTCCTGCCGCCAGCCGCAAGAAAGTACAACGTGATTCCAACTGTCCACGCATATCAGAGACAGTATTTCCTGTGGCTGGGCACACGCTGCCTGGACAAGCCAATGCTAGCGGACAACATGGACCTCGTCAACCAGGCGGACTATGTCTATATGTCCGATGAACTGAACCAGATGTCCCTCCTGTGGCTTCGCACTTACAGGACCTTCGTGCTGGAGAAGCTCATCGAATTCGGCAAGACTCTCAATGATGCCGATTTCCCGCTGCAGAAACTGCAGGAGGAACTGGACAAAAGCGAGCATATTGATTTGGACAGCTTCCGCTATCTGGCACTGAACCACTGGACTGCCTGGCTGGATTACATCAACGAGGCACGTGCAGTGCAGAAGCGTGAATTGTTGGAGAAGCTGCGTCTGGAAAATCCAAAGTTGTATTTCGCTCAGTATGGTCCAGCCCATATCTACGCGGGTTGCTTGAAGGGGCCTGAATTCATACGCCTTTTGCAGAATGCAAAATCGACGAACGACATTGACGGCTACTGGCAGTATGAGGACTATCCATATTCCTGCAACTACGGACTGGAGAAGGGCAGCTATTTCCTGGCCTCGGCATTGCTTGCGTTGCCAGGCAGCCGCATTTATCCCGAAATCTACATGGGTGGCGGTCGCGGTGGTTGCGGCGATGGCGCGGTCTATTATGGCTATCCGCCATTTGGGCAAAGGCCCATATCCTACCCAGAGCAGATGGCACATTACATTTTTGAATTCTGCTATGCCACGGCACATAGGGATGCCACTGGCATGCACTACTGGGAAAAGTGCGGCTTCCAGGCATGCGGCTTCAGCAGGAGCTGGAACGAGGCATTGCTCAAGGCATGGAGACTGCCCGCCGAGCACAAGCCAGCCTCGCCTGTGTGGAATGTGGCGTTTGTGTCGTCAGCCAATTCACTGCGGGCTGCGCAGAAGGAGACCCAGTTCCTGGTGGAATATCCCCAATATGGCATAGTGGATGTACGCAACACCGCCTCCGAGGTGGTGCCGTATCTGGCGCAGACCGCCAGAAAGCAGGGCCTGCCTCCTGGATTCCAGATCCTGGAGGAATGCCTGCCGACCTTGACCGCAAAGGATGTGTCCTTGCTGGTGCTGCCGCCCCTCAAGGGCATGGCGCAGGATAGCCTGGACAAGATACGCCAGCTGCACAGCGAGGGCGTATCGCTCATAGCATGCGAGGATGTGTCTGGATTGGAGGACCTCTTTGGCGTAAGGGATACTGGCAAGCGCAGAAATCCCACGCATCTCCATGGCACGGATGCATTCATGCCTGGCGAGGAGGAAATATGCGATGACGAACGCTGCACTGGCCGTTACGAGGCTGGGGATGCGGAGGTGCTGATTTCTGCGGAGATACCCATTCTGACATTGAAGCGCAATGCCTCCGCCTCGGCGGCCTTCTTCAATGTGGCGCCGAACCTGGTCAGGGAGGATGCCTTGATTGAGCGCATGACCTACAGCAAGGAGGGCATAAGCGAGTTCATGGCAAAGGCGGTTGCTCTGCTGATGTGCCAGCTGGCGCCTGCGCCTGTGAAGGCTGACTGCGGGCGCATCGTGGCCTGCCGCACCTGCAAGGGCGAGATTCTCCTGATGGCGTACAACCGCTCTGGCAAGCATGACATTGACATGGAAATTAGCCTGGATCCAGCAATTCTCGCAAAGCGCACCGTGCAATGCAGCCAGCCATATTCCAGAATCGGCAATGAGCGCCTGCGCATAAAACTGCCTATTTTCGGCAGCGCAACTTTCCTTTTCTCCTGAAATAACACATTTTTCGGCGTAAAATGGACTTTTTAAGGCAACGTGGTTTGCAAAAATGCAAAAACACGTTAATTTACGCCACGTTTTCAAAAGAAAATGTAATTGCTGATTATTGGTAGGATACCGAAGTGGCCAACCGGGGCAGACTGTAAATCTGCTAGCTATGCTTTCCGTGGTTCGAATCCACGTCCTACCACCACCTTAAAAAGCCCGATTTTCACAAAAAATCGGGCTTTTCTTTTGTCTGGATTTTTACGCGAATTTATGCGATTTTATGCTCATAAGTGGATAAAAAGGGATGCACCACATGCAAAACCTTAAAAAGGGTAAGTGTAGATTTTGTCATTTAGCATTTGCATGTATAACGTTATGCGTTATACTATTGCACTAATATTAAGGAAAGTCATAGATGATAAATAGTTTCAAGGATAAGGAAGCGGAAACCATATTCAATGGCAGACGTTCGCGCAAACTGCCAGGGGACATACAGCCCGCCGCCTATAAGAAACTCATTATGCTGAATGCTGCAACTGTTCCAGACGATTTGCGAATGCCACCTGGCAACCACTTCGAGGCATTGGAGGGGCGCAACGGATATTACAGCATTAGGATCAACAATCAGTGGCGCATAACCTTCAGCTGGAACGATGGTGCGGAAAGCGTGAAGATTGAGGATTACCATTAAGGAGAGAACTATGAGCAAGAAAGACGAATATTTGAAGCCGATACATCCTGGAGAGATTCTGCTTACTGAATTTCTGGAGCCATTGGAGATGTCGCAGACGCAGCTGGCAAAGGAGATAGGAGTGCCGCCGCGCAGAATAAATGAGATTGTCCTTGGAAAACGTGCAATCACAGCCGACACTGCCATTAGGTTGGGGCTGTTTTTCAGGACATCGGCGGCATTCTGGCTGAATCTCCAGTCGCGCTATGAGCTGGACTGCATAAGTTACGCGGAGCGCACCCTGGGGACCAGCCGTTTTGGATTCATAAAGGCCTGCACGAAAATCACGGCGATGATATGAAAAACGCGAACAGAACATATATAGCCACGCCGCCAGGCAAGACACTAAGGGAGCAATTGGAGGACAGGGGCATAACCCAGAAGGAACTTGCCAGGCGGACGGGCCTCTCGGAGAAGCACGTCAGCCATCTGGTGAACGGCGATGTGATGCTCACGGCCCGCACGGCATTACTGCTGGAGGCGGCGCTGGGAATCCCCGCAGGCTTCTGGCTCAGGCTGGAGGCCACATATAGAGAGAAACTGGCCAGGATTGAATTGGATAAATCACCATTGCCAGTTTTTCCCGAATTGGCGAACGCATAGAGGATTTAGCGAACAACATTATTCTGCATTTGTTTCATTTTAAGCAAAGGCGTGGTTTTGATGCCACGCCTTTTTTGTTGCCACGAAAACGGCAATCCCTAAAATCCCTGACTTTTGAACAAAATACATAGAAAAACTAATTAGGGGATTTAGGGAGACTCTTTAAGGTGCGCGCGGTTATATAGTGAAAATTGGTATGTTTAGTCGCAGTGCATTACAGATTTGCGATATTCTTGTCGGGGCCGTATGTTTCATCCCACGCACGGCGGAACTTGTCCACGGCCTGGTCGGTCATTGGGCTGTCGGCGAGTTTCCACACCAGGTCGGGTGCGAGGGTTGCGTGGTGTGCTCCAGCTGTTATGACTGAGACGATCTGGCGTGTGTTCCTGAAGGAGGCGGCCAGCAATTTGGATGGGAGATTGTTGCGGTTGAGATATTCCGTGACCTGGCGGATGAAGTCCGCGCCGGAAATGCCCTCGTCCTCAATGTGGTTGATATATGGCGCAAGATAGCTGGCGCCGTTTTCCGCTGCCAGAATGGCCTGGGCAATGGTGTGTATGGTTGTGGCGGTGAATGGAATGCCCTCTCGCCGCAGCATGGGCATCGCCTTGAGGCCCTCCAGTGTGACTGGCACCTTCACATAGAAGTTGCCTGGTATGCGGGAGCGCAATGCGATTGCGTCCTGCAGCATTTCCTCTGCTATGCGTCCAAGCACCTGGGCGTGCAGCATCCTGTCATTGCCTATGAGGCCGCGTATTTCTGTCAGCAGTTCCCAGAACGGACGCTTCTCGCGGGTGATTATGCTGGGGCATGTGGTCACGCCCGCCAGTGGAAAGAGTTCAAGTGCCTTGCGGATGTCCGCAATGTTCGCCGTGTCAATCAATAGAAACATAGTTGTATGCCTTGAGGTAATTGCAAAACTATTAGAAATGCATCCATTTCCCGCTGGCTGTCGCCAGCGGCACCAGACAAATTTCTGGTTTCACTTTATTGAATCGCTATGTTCCCCATGAGGGTAGGTATGTGCGCGGCCATTGGCCGCGCATCAGGACGCGTGACTTCCAGCCGCACCTGGATGTGCCGATATAGAGGTTGCCAGGAAATCCTACGTCCTGATGCGCGGCCAATGGCCGCGCACATACCTACCCTCTTGGGGAACATAGCCTAACGCAGAGGCGCAAAGGCGCAAAGTTTTTTAAGGTTTGGATGTTTCTTGTGTCTAAACACTTCTGCTTAAAAAACTCTGCGCCTCTGCGTCTCCGCGCCTCTGCGTTAAAAAACTCTGCGCCTCTGCGTTAAAAAACTCTGCGCCTCTGGTATCAGGCCTTGGTTATGGCGAACTTGGCGGTGACGCCGTTCATCTCCACGTCATTCATGTCGGGTGCCTGTCCCTGCTCGATGGAGAGAGCCAGTGTCTCGTTGGCGATATACTGGCCTTGCGCCTCAATCGCCTGCTTGACTTCAGCTGGCCCGTCATAGACGATGCGTATGCGGTCCGTCACCTCGAACTTCAGTTCCTTTCTCAGATTCTGGAGTCTGCTGACGATTTCCCTGGCCCATCCTTCCTGAATCAGCGCATCATTCAGTCGCGTGTCAATGGCCACGGTGATGTCGCCCTCGTTTGCCACTGTCATGCCTTCCTTTTCAGTGCGCTGCACCAGCACGTCCTCTTCAGTGATGCTGAATTCGCCCAGCTGCAATGCCTTGCCCTGGCGCAATTCATTGATTTCAGCACTACCAAGGGCATTCACCAGAGGTATGATCTGCTTCATCTTTGGCCCCAGTTTCGGTCCAAGACGCTTCAGGTTCGGCTTTGCGCTAAGAGTGACCAGTGCCTCTTCATCCGCCTGAATCTCAATGTCTTTCACATTCAGTTCCTCGGCGATAACGGAGGCCATGGACTGCAAGTCCTCCCTCACAGACGCATCTGCGGAAACCAGCACCGCACGCGCCAATGGCTGACGCACTTTCAGTACTGCCTGTGTGCGCAGGAAACGCCCCAGGGACACGGCGGACATTGTCCTCTCCATCCTGGTGTTGAGTGCCTTGTCCAGCAAAGTCTCATCCACGGCTGGATAATCGCAGAAATGCACTGATTCAGGCATATTCTCCGTGCGCAGATTGCGGTAGATGGTCTCCGTCAGGAACGGGATGAACGGTGCCGCCACCTGGCAGAACGTGACCAGCACGAAATGCAGTGTCTGGTATGCCTCGTACTTGTCGCCGTCATTGTCGCTCTTCCAGAAGCGTCTGCGTGAACGGCGTATGTACCAGTTTGTAAGTTCGTCCAGGAATGAGGTGAAGCGGTTGGCTGCCTTCTGCAGGTCATATCCATCCATTGCCTCGCGTATGTCGCCGATGGTCGCCATAAGACGGGACACCACCCAGCGGTCCAGCAGGTTGGCGGGATTCTTCGGGGCGGATGCATCCTTTGGCCTCCATCCATCGATGCGGGCGTATGTCACGAAGAAGCAATGCGCATTCCAGAGCGGGATGATGACCGTGCGCATTACCTCGCGCACCGCCGCCTCGCTGAAGCGCAAATCCTCCGCCCTCACAACAGGCGAACCCAGCATGCACAGGCGCACTGCATCGGCACCGTACTGGTTGATGATTTCAACTGGGTCTGGATAATTCTTCAGGCGCTTGGACATCTTGCGGCCATCCTCCGCCAGAACCAGGCCATTGACCACCACGTTGCGGTATGGCGGCTTGTCAAACAGCATTGTGGACAGCTGCATCAGCGAGTAGAACCAGCCGCGTGTCTGGTCAAGTCCCTCTGCGATGAAGTCCGCTGGGAAGTTGGCGTCCACCTTGTCCTGGTTCTCGAATGGATAGTGGTGCTGCGCGTAGGGCATGGAGCCGCTCTCGAACCAGCAGTCCAGCACCTCTGGTGTGCGCTTGTAAGTCTTGCCATCCTTGTGTATCACAATCTTATCCACGAAATGCTTGTGCAGGTCAGGTACCTTCTCGCCAGACAATTGCTCCAGTTCCGCAATGGAACCCACGCAGATCATGTCGTTCTTGTCCTCCACATTCACCCATACAGGAATGCAGGATCCCCAGAAGCGGTTGCGGCTGATGTTCCAGTCGCGGGCGTCCTTCAGCCAGTTGGCGAAGCGCTTTTCGCCCACGAAGGAAGGCATCCACCTGACGGTTCTGTTGTTGCGCAGCATGCGCTCATGCAAGTCATCCACCTTCACATACCAGGCCTCAATGGCGCGGTAGATGAGGGGCGTGTCCGTCCTCTCGCAGAAAGGATAGCTGTGAACTATGGTGGACTGCTTCACAAGCTTGCCATTGGCCTTCAATGCCTTGATGATGGACTTGTCAGCCTCCTTGCAGTTCAATCCCTGGAAATCAGGAACTGCGGCAGTGAAGTTGGCGCTGGCGTCCAGCGGATCGACTATGCCGATGCCCGCCACCTTGCAGACGCGGTAGTCGTCCTCACCGTAGGCTGGTGCCTGGTGCACGATGCCCGTACCGTCGCTGGTGGTGACATATCCGTCGCACAGCACCCTGAATGAATTGGGATGGTCCTTGAAGTACGGGAATATGGGTTCGTAGTGGATGCCTTCCAGTTCCTTGCCCTTGCATTCATAGAGAATGCTATATTCGCTTTCATTCCGATAGTAGGCTGAGATACGGGACTTTGCCATGATGTATGCGTCATTGGTGTCCCCGTCCTTCAGCAGGCAGTAGTCAATGTCCGGTCCCACGCAGACAGCCAGGTTTTCAGGCAAAGTCCATGGCGTAGTGGTCCAGATCAGCACATACACGTCCATGTTCTCGGCGCCTGGGAATGTGCGGTCGGTGACTTTCATGCGGACGGTGACTGCGGGGTCCTGAACGTCCTGGTAGTTTGCGCCAGCCTCGTTGTTCGAAAGCGGCGTGCAAAGTTTCCAGCTGTATGGAACTATGCGGAACGCACGATATACCCTGCCCTGCTCCCACAACTGCTTGAAGACCCACCAGATGGTCTCCATGAAGGTCTTGTCCATGGTCTTGTAACCGTGGTCAAAGTCCACCCAGCGTCCCATTCTGGTGACGGTCTGCTTCCATTCTGACACGTAACGCTGCACCATTGAGCGGCATTTCTCGTTGAAGACATCTATGCCAGCCTCAACGATAGCAGGAGTTCCAGCCAGTCCCAATTCCTTCTGTGCCAGAGCCTCGATGGGCAGGCCATGGCAGTCCCATCCGAATACGCGCTCCACATATCTGCCCAACATGGTCTGGTACCTGGGCACCACGTCCTTGATAGTGCCAGCCAGCAGATGGCCGTAATGTGGCAGACCAGTTGCAAAGGGCGGTCCATCATAGAACACGAATGGCTTTCCGCCCTTTCTCAATTCAAGTGACTTGTCCAGTGCCGAAATGCTGTCCCAAAATTTCAGCACATCCTCTTCCATCTTCGGGAAGGAGGCATTGCTTTCTGCTGCGTCAAACATTTAATCTTTTCCCTAAAAACTATGTTAAAACCGAATTTCTTATGCGTTATCCCAGCTTTCCATCTTGGCGTATGGGATTCTCATTGTGAACGTCTTTCCCCCGTCGCCCTGAACTTCCACGGAGACCAGTTCAGGCAAAGCCTCCAGCACCTTTGTGACAATCATCTCGTTGCCGGAGAACACCACTTTCCAAGGTCCTGGCTCGCTGTCCGCATTGCGAATGATTGCGGAGAAGCGAGCCTGGTTGAATCCATTATCGTCCACGACCTTCTGCTCTGCCTTTCCATCCGTATTGATGGCGATGTTCTTCTGGCGTTCCGCCTCGGCCCTCTCCTTTTCCTGTTTTTCCTGCTCGGCGGCGCGTATCATCTGCTTGTGCCCCTTGATGTCCAGAGCAAAAAGAATGACCAGTGGATAAATCCAGGGAAACACCAAGCCCAGAAGGAAATGCGGTATTGCCATGTAGCGGCGGCTTGTTGCAATGGAGGCCGCCCAGCACGCGCTGCCCACAAAGAACAATATTATGACAGCCAGCATGAACGCCATGCCAAAGTCATAGTCAAACTCGGCCTTGTGGGTGGCATCCGCATATCCGCCCACCAGATTCAGAAAACTTGCCCAGACTCCCTTGCAGAAAGTATAGAACCTGTCAATAACATCTGCATTATCCATAAATGTTCACGCCTCCGCTTTACGCCTTGCCTCAAAGAAAATCAACAGCAAATATGCCAATGCCGCCAAAAGGAAAACATGTGAAAAATCAAATGACAATGGTACGAAGCAATACCAGAATGACGCCACCATCGTGGGGGGCATCAGGCAGTTCATGATCAGTACGAATGTAGTCCACTTGGACTTGCGCGTTTCAGACCTGAAAAGCAGCATTGCAAGCCAGAACATCAAAAATGTCACCAGCATTGAAAGGGCCATTGTCAGGAAAACATAGCATGCCACCACTGGAACGCAGAGCACAGCGCACACCGCCACCATTGACTTCAGTCCCTCCATGTCCAGCTGTGATGTGCCGCTGTTCTGCATCGAATTGGACAGGCGGGCCATCTGCTTCTCGTTCAGCAAAGGCCTACTGATTGTCCTATTGCCCTCAAGTTCCAGCCAATACAGCACGCTCGAATTAGCCAGCACAAGTCCCTGATGCGCCACCTTTTTCGCCGGCACGTCGGCTTCCTCGCCTGGCTTGGCCACATCGATCTGCCAGCCTTCCTCGCAGCGGCTATATGGATAAGACAGCTTTCCACCAAAAAAGATTCTTCCTTCGCCGAACGTAATCGGAACCAAGTCGCCACCCACTGCGGAAACCACGTTCTCCACCCGTGGTGTGAATTCCTTGACCATGCGGCAGCCACGCCCCAAAGAAGCCACGCCCATGGCAAGAAGAATGCATATCAATGCAGGCACCCAGCAAGAATAGAACTGCGCGGCCAGCAGGCCATGGGTGGGATGCAAAAACAAGGCCGCCAGGATGGCAAGACGGCGCGGGCGCAAGATTATCACCTTGCGCTCGTCTTCCTTGTTGTCATCCGGTATCATTTGCATCTTTCTGAAAACACCATTTTATTTGCCGGCAAGC
>JAFZZD010000395.1 GCA_017615955.1 Victivallales bacterium | reverse complement strand
GGCCTAGCACCCCCAAAGGGGCGGCCTGCCCCCTCAAAGGGGCAAGGTACTACCGAAAAGCAAAACAGGCGATAGTGCGCACGCAAAAGGTAAAAAATATATCACACTTTCTTTATTTCAGCAGGAGGCGTATGACGAGTGACAAAAATGAGCGGAATGAGCAACTGGATTTATTTGGAGGCTGGCAGAAAAACAGGACGGCCTACGATGAGCACAGGGACCGCATGGCGCGGGCGCAGAGCGAAATATCCGCCGAAGGCAGGGACATTGGCGGCATTCCAACCGTAGTGGATCCAGAGCGGCGAGAAAGATGCCGAACGGACTTCATACTGTTCTGCAAGACCTATTTCCCCGCAGTGTTCTACCTGCCATGGGGGCCGCCACAGATCGAAACTGCGCACAGAATTGAAAATGCAGTTCTTAACGGCGGCAACTTTGCCCTCGCCATGCCTCGCGGAGCAGGCAAATCATCATTGTCGAAATGCGCGGCCATCTGGTCCATTGTCTATGGCTATCGCACATTCACGCTGAGTGTCTGTGCCACTGATAAAGCGACAGGCGAAATGCTGCAATTCATAAAGTTGTCCTTCGAGACGAACGAGCCGTTGAAGGAGGACTTTCCAGAAATATGCTATCCAGTTGAAAGGCTGGAGGGCATCACCAATCGCTGCAAGGGGCAGTTATGCAACGGAAAACGCACCCACATAGAATGGAACGATGAGAAACTGGTCATGCCAGACATAGATGGTTCGCCATCGTCAGGCGCTGTCATCAACAGCGCAACCATAACGGGCCGACTGCGGGGAATGACGCACCTGACGCCATCAGGAAAGATAATCCGTCCAGACTTTGTCATCATCGATGACCCGCAGACGCACGAATCAGCAAAATCGGCGGCGCAGATTGCAGACCGCATAAGGATAATACAGTCCGACATACTTGGATTGGCTGGACCAGATGAGACAATAACAGCGGTGATGCCCTGCACAGTGGTTTACCCTGATGACGTGGCGGATCAGTTACTGGACCGAGAGAAATACCCAGACTGGAACGGGCGTCGCATAAAATTGCTAGAGGGTTGGCCAAAGAACTTCGCCCTATGGCAGCGCTACTGGGAACTACGCGCAAACGGAATGCGCAAAGAACAGGGTCCAGGGGAATCCAATGACTTCTACATAGCCCACCGCCAGGAGATGGATGATGGATGCCAGGCAACCTGGCCTGAACGCTACAAGAAAGACGAAATATCTGGCATCCAGTATGCGTTGGATCTGTTCTTCAAGGACAAAACTGCCTTCCTTTCCGAATACCAGAACGAGCCGCAGGGACATGACCTTGGGGACGGCGAGCAAATCACTGCGCAGGCGGTCATGAAACTGCTTAACAACAGGCACAAAGGCGAGATTCCAGCGGCGGCAACGCGCCTCACAATGTTTGTGGACGTTCAGAAAAACCTGCTATACTATGTAATAATGGCTTTTGCGGATGATTTCACATGCTGGCTTATCGACTACAACGCCTTCCCAGAGCAGCCATTGGACATATTCAGCACGAATGACGCTCACCCCACATACCGTGAACTGTACCAGGGCACAGGACAGGAAGGTGCCTTGACATCGGCGCTGACGGAGTTCCTGATTCCCATGCTGCACCACACATTCACACGCGAAGACGGCATGGAGATGACCATAGACCGCTGCCTCATCGATTCAGGATGGGGCGAGACACAGGATGCAATCTACAACTTCGTCAAGGAAAGCCGCCTGTCCGCGATACTGCTGCCATCCAAGGGCGTGAGCGTGACCGCCACCGTGCGCCCCATCAGCGAATATCCACGCAGACCAGGAGAGATAATATCTCCATACGAGTGGACAATCGGCCCAGTAAAAAACAAGCGGCATGTGCGCCTGATGCGATATGACACTAACTACTGGAAGAACTTCCTGCGCAACCGCGTATTAACCACGCGGGGAGAATCGGGCGCCATGTCCATAGACGGCCTGGAAATAGACGACCGCTTCCGTATGCTGTGCGACCACCTCTCCAGCGAATACAGCATAGCCGAGATGGCGAAAGGCCGCCGATGCGACATCTGGAAACTGTACCCCAACCGCGAGAACCACTGGCTGGACTGCGTGGTGGGCTGCATGGTGGCGGCCTCCGAGCGCGGCTGCCAACTGCTGATCGCGCCGCCAACGGCATCAGGCAAGGAGGCGAAAAAGCCACAAAGCACGCCAAAGACAAAATTGCCGAGCCACTACAGCGTCAGCAAGACATACACAGTCGGCAGTTACTAGAAGAGCCTGTACAATTGATGATAGTTTACGCCACTTTCCGAAAGCCTGTTGTCGAATTTCGCATAACCATTGGCGCCATAGAAATCAAGGAGTTCCTTCACATCCTCGCATTCCAGAAACAAGATGCCGCCACCGATAAGACGCTGGACATTTTGTGCAATCTGGGTGGCAATGTTCATCAACAATGTGCCACTTGGTTTCTCTGTCAGTTCCTTGTTGAAATTTCTGCCAAACTGCGCCAGCAGATAAGCCGATACCTGGAATGATGCACTTGCTTCGTCATACGTCCCATACCTGCGCAGTTTCTTCTGCACTTGCTTGCTTAAATTCGCGGTTGGGATTCGAGTAGTCTTGTTCGCAAGGGCAAAATACCCCATCAGTTCCTCATCGTCATTCACAACAAAATACGTAATGGAAATCTTCTGCCTGGCAAAATCTATGGATTTATACCAAAGAAAATCCTGAATCTCCTTGTTTATCGGGCATTGGTATGCAGCAATTATGTTTTCCGCCACACCAAGCCCCTCATTTTCAATGACATCCAGGATATTTAACGCATGATAACTCATTTGTGCCCATTGTCCCTGTATCTACGGCACAACCTTGATATTTCCTTCGGATCCGTAACATACCTGCATTCAGGATTAGGCACGAATGGATGTTTCTTGTTCCACCTCTCCGATGCCTCCAATGCGGCAATGAATGCCTTTGCCTTTTCCTCTGTCGTAATGTCAAAATTCGTAAATATACTTTCCGTAGCCATAATTTACCTCCATTTCATAATTTTGCGGTAATATAATGGCATCGTCTCCGAAAACAAGCCCAAACATATATATACGCGACCACTGAAAAATAAAAAACGACCTCCGTATAAAGGGCAAAACGGAAATCACACCCCAAAATGCGGAGCACCATGCCAGAGCAACTCACAAAGGAACAGGCGGAGCAGAAGATACTGGAGAATGCGGCGAATCCAGTGCAGCAATACGCTGTGGACGGAGAGCAGACCACGATGAAGGACCCTGCCAGGCAATTGGATGCGCTGGACCGCCTCTCCCAGCGCCGCGCCGCACGCAACCCGCTTGCCGCCATACTCGCATTCAAACTTCCCTCTGGTTCAGGAGAGCGCTGAAATGTCCCTCATCCAAAAAATAATCGGCAGATTCCTCCCGCGCCAGCGGGTGATTGCCAGGTTCAACGCCGCCTCGCGCAGCCCAGAGAGCCTCCGCAACTTCCAAGGTTCGGACTTCCTCTCCGCTGATGCAGCCATGTCCCGCAGCATCCGCAAGCTCATCGCCAGCCGCGCCCGCAACGAGTTCGTGAACAACTCCTACGCCAACGGCATAGTCACCACACTGGCGGATGACACAGTCGGGCGCGGCCCGCGCCTGCAAATCGAGGGCGGCGAGGAGACCGAGGCATATTCCCGCCGCGAAAAGCGCTTCCACAAATGGGCGAAGGCCGTGAAACTGAATGAACTCCTGCGCTGCGCCCGCATAGCGAAGGCGCTGGACGGCGAGACATTCATACGCCTGCAACTCAATCCCAACGCGCCCCGCGAAGTCAAACTGGAACCCCGCATTTACGAGGCGGAATATGTGGAATCCTCCACCCTCGCCGAAACGCCGCTGGAATACTACGATTCAGGCGAACCAGTGGAGATAGACGGCATATTCTACGACCAGTACGGCAATCCCACCCAGTACCGCTTCTGGCGCCTGCACCCAGGCTCGCCGCTGGGCGGCGCCACCACCGCATTCACCATGGACGATGCCCGCAATGTCATCCACTACGGCAACTTCTACCGTGCTGGCCAGCATCGCGGCATATCCGAAATGGCGCCTGCCCTCAACATCTTCAACGACCTGCGCAGATACAGCACCGCAGTCGTGCTCTCTGCTGAAGTGGCGGCACGCCTCTCATTCATCATATCCAACGACCTGCCAGCCGAAATGATGGAAGGCACCGTGGAAGTGGACGAAAACGGGCAGATCGCCAAGACGGCGCTTGACATTCGCGGCCCCATATCCCTCAGCAGCGGAGACTTCAACGGCCTGGTGCTGCCAGCAGGCTACAAGACAAGCCAGATGAAGGCGGAACAGCCAACGCAGCAGTACTGCTCCTTCAAGGATGCCAAGATCGCGGAGGCCGCCCGCGTATTCTCCATGCCGTTCAACGTGGCGGCTGGCAACTCATCCGCATACAACTACGCCTCTGGCCGCCTGGACCACCAGGTGTACCACAAGAAACTGCTCATAGAGCGGGACGAAATCGCAACAGTCATCCTCGACCGCATCTACGAGGCATGGCAGGCATTCGATGCGGCAAAGCACCTGGAAGACTACCCTTCCACCGATGAAAGCCACTACTGGATGTGGGACGGCTTCGAACATGTGGACCCAGTCAAGGAAGCAAACGCCCAGGCGCTGCGCCTCGCCAACGGCGTTACCACGCTCGCAGAGGAATGCGCCCGCGAAGGACGCGACTACCAGACAATACTGCGCCAACGCGCCAGGGAAATACAGGACTGCGAGGAAAAGGGACTGCCCCCGATGCCCTGGATGAATGTTCAGCAGCCCGTAGTGCTCCCCGAAAAGGAGGATTAATGAGCGCGATGCAGATAATGTGGGCGGTGATCGGCGCACAGTGGGTGGCAATGGTAGGCTTCTGTGGCTGGACTGTCACCCAGATAAAGGCCCTGGAGAAGCAGTTCGCAGACCTGGACAAGAACACATCCGTGAAACTCGCATCCATAGACGCGAAACTGGGCAGCATTTCAGACACGCTTCAGGAACTCAAGGAAACACTGAAGGAAATGCGCTAGTCCAGTTCGCGCAAAACCACAAAGGAAATCAAGATGACCTGGCAGACAGAATTAAGAGAAAAGGCAAAGCGGCTCAACCTGAAAGGGATGGACCTGCTGGAGTGCTGTTCGGACAGCCACCTCGCCGCCATCTGCAACGGCATAGGCCCCGCCTGGTTCCCCGAAATCCTCCGCGATTTCATAACCAAACTCTCCCCTACCCTGCACTGGGCGGCTGACCTCCATGACCTAATGTACTACTTTGGCGACGGCACCAAGGAGGATTTTTCCCGAGCAAACCAGGCGCTTGCGGAAAACGGCGCAATCCTCGCCAAGGAGGCATACGCCTGGTACGACCCGCTGCGATACCTCGTCATGCTGGAGGCACGCCGCTTCGCCAAACTCTGCGAAAGATACGGCTACACCGCATACACCAAGGCAATTCAGGACAGAATAGACGATACACACCAATAAGGAACACAGACAATGCCAGACAAGAAAATCATCATCGCCAATGCAGCCATCTTCGCATCAGACACCGAGGCGCTGAAGCACGTGTCGGGCACCGCCTATTCTGGCGGTCCCCTCATGCAGTGGTGGTCCGAACACCCCATCTACCTCTCGCTGGACGGCCTCTCCGTCCGCGCACAGATACCACTGCTCTACAACCACACCAACGCCCCTGACTGCCGCCTGGGAGTGGTGAACGCCACCATCCAGGGCAACGCTCTCGCCATCGAGGGCGGCATAGATCCAGACGCGCCCCAGGCGCAGGCCATCATCGCCGCTGGCGTGAAGATTCCCTGGCAACTCTCCATCGGCGCGACCTTTGACGATTACAAGGAACTGAAGGCGAACCAGACAGAGACCGTCAATGGCATGGAAGTCACAGGCCCAGCCCTCATCATCACAAAGTCAAGCCTGCACGAAGTCTCAATTGTCGCCGTGGGCGCTGACGCGCAAACGCATTTAGATATAGCAGCATCCCTCAATCTAACCAACACAGGAGCAACAAAAATGCCCGAAACCACACCCCACACACAGCCTGACCAGATTCAGGCAGCCATCGATGCAGACCGCAAGCGTGCCGCATCCGTCCACGCCATCTGCGCCAAGTACCCCGAAATCCTCGCCAAGGCAACAGCCGAGAACTGGGACGAGAACCAGGCCCGCAAGGCGGTGCTCGCGCACCTGGAGGCTAACATGAGCAAGACCGCCCCGCAGGTGCACACGCCCGCCACCCCAGCAGTCACCACCGCAGTCTTGCAGGCAGCGGCCATGCAGGCAATGGGCTGCCCCGAAAAGTCCATCACCGCAGTGGCCTCCCAG
>JAFZZD010000394.1 GCA_017615955.1 Victivallales bacterium | reverse complement strand
GCATCGCCAATTCTACCACGATGAACAGCGGTGGTCGCCTACACGTGTACAATGGCGGCACCGCCAACTACACCAAGGTAAACAGCAGCGGTTACCTGGTCGTGGACAGCGGCGGCATTCACAGCGGATATCTGCAAATTGACGAAGGAGCAAAAGTATATGCAAACGCAGGCGCAACAATAGATTTCACTGTGTCAGAGCAGGGAAACCGCAATAATGCCCTTGTCAATCGCTATGATCTCATCACAGGAACACCAGCATTTACGATAACTGTGAGTACGCATGAACAAGTCGGGAATTACACATTGGCTGAATACGCATCTTCATTCAATGAAATGGTTACTGTGAAGACAACCGCAGATGAAGTGCTGGGCACATTGACTGTTAGCGGAGAGCTTGTATATGATGACATAACCTACAGTTTGACTCTGGTAGATGATGCACTTGTCCTGAATATATTTACGCCAGACACCACCCCGCCGACAATAACGAACATCACGGCAAATGCCACCTCGCCGACTAATGGTGTCGTCTATGTCAGTGCTGACTTTGCAGACGACAGGGAATTGTCCACTGCTCTGTATCGCATTGATGACGGCGAATGGTGCAGCTATGATGGCCCTGTCGCAATGGAAGACAATGGCATTGTCTATTTCAAGGCCATTGACACAATGGGCAATGTCACCCAGGCGCAATATGAAGTCACGAACATCGACACTATTGCGCCAGAGGCGCCTGTGGCGACAGCGGACGTGACGGAGCCGACAAACGGCATAGTCACGGTGACTGCCGTGTTCAGCGATGACAGCGTGCTCAGGCAGTACCGCATCGGCAACGGCCAGTGGCAGGAATATGTCTCGGGCGTCGGGCTTGCCTCCAACGGCACGGTCTGGTTCAGAGGCGGAGACGCGGCTGGCAACTGGTCAGAGGAGGTTCCGTGCACTGTCACGAACATAGACACGGTTCTGCCCGACACCCCGATTGTTACGGCTGACACGACGGACATCACCTGGCGACCAGTGTCACTGGAGGCAGAATTCCCAGAGGACGCAGTTTCGCAGGAATGGCGGCTTGACGGCGGCATCTGGAACGAATACACAGGTGCGCTCGTGCTTGGTGAAAACGGGCTGGCGGAGTTCCGCGCGACGGACGAGGCGGGCAACGTCTCCGTGGCGCAGTACAATGTCACGAACATAGTCACTCCGCAGGAGTTCGTGCACCGCGAGTTCGCGGGCGACATCGGCTTCAACGGCAATCTTCAGGACGAATTTGCTCTGGATGTCGCATTGTCTGGTCTCTTCACGCTGGACGGCAATTTTGGAAGGCTGAATGGAACAGTGGACATAATGAGCGGCAAGAAGAAGGTGGCGTCAGGCAAGCTCAAGAACGGCGTGCTCACCTTCAACAGCGGCAAGGCCGCACTGCTGGAATCCGGAAACTACACAATGGTCGTGAAGAACTCCGACAAGGGCAAGAGCGCCTCGCAGTACGCCTTCGCGCTGAATGGGCAGACGCTGTTCACAAAGGGGGACAACTCTGACGACTGGGGCGACCTCAAGACGAAAGGCGCCAAGGGCGCTGTCGGCACTGTCGGCACTCTAAATTCTGAGACAAAAACCGTGGTCACGGACTGGGTTGGCTTCGGCGACGCAATCGACTACAAGGCCTTCAAGCTGGACAGCGCGGCAACACTTGTGTTCGACATTGCCTCGACTGACGCCGTCAAGTTCGCCGTGTACTCACTGCAGTCCAGCAAGGGCACTGCAGGCACGACCTACAGTCTGAAGTCCCTTGCCACAGTGACGCCTAAGGCCAACAAGGCGAAGACGCAGTACACGGCATCCAGCAAGGCACTGCTGCTGGACAAGGGAACCTACTACATCTCCGTGCAATCCACGAACGCAGCCAAGGGCGGCAGCGCTGATTACTCTGTGTCCCTTTGCACAAAGAGCGATTTCTTCACACAGGGGAACAACTCGGATGACACCTGGAACACAGCGAATCTGCCTGAGTTCGACGGCGAGTGGAACGACTGGGCTGGCTTCGGCGATGCAATCGACTACAGGGCGCTGACGCTGGAGAGCGCGTCCCGCGTCTCGTTCGGACTTCAGGCGACGGACGCGACCAAGTTCACCGTGTGGTCCGTGGATGCCAAGGGCAAGCTGAAGTCGGTGCAGGCGACGACGCTGAAGGCGAACAAGACAAAGACGCAATACACGGCCACCACGAAGGACCTGATGCTTGACGCAGGGAAATACTACATTTCAATGGAAAGCACAAATGCCAAGAAGGGCGGCAATGCGGAATACAGCGTCGCCTTCGGGGGCAGCTACGAGGAGTTTCCAAAGGGCGACCACAGCAATGACACATGGAAGGCTGCCGCAAACAATGGTGCACTTGCCATTGGCGATGCCGCCGCTGGCTGGGTTGGCTTCGGCGACACCATCGATTTCCACCAGTTCCAGGTGGGTGCGTCAGGCAAGCTGAATCTGACTTTCGACGAGGAGACGGCGGCTGCTGTCAATGCGAAGCAGGTCAAGCTGAGCTGCCTGGACGCCAGCGGCAAGACCGTCTCGCTGGCGGCGTTCAAGAACGGCTGCGTGGACTCCAGCAAGGCGCTTGTAGCAGGGACATACTACCTGGGCGTGACCTGCGCCAATGCGCAGAAGTACGACACCAGCTACAGCGTAAAACTGGGTATGCTGGCGTAAAGGACAAGGACGGACTAGGATTGATTTTTCGTCCTTTCCGTTCTTTTTGCAAAAAAGCGGCTTGGCCTTAAATTATTGCCCCAAAATTGGCGTTGTGTCTTGTCGTAATATGAAAAATGGAGAGGAAACTTATGAGCAGGGTTGAGCAGGCTTTTAAGATTGCTGGCGAAATCTATGCGGAATATGGCGTGAATGTTGAGAAGGCACTGGAGACACTGGATAGGATTCCTGTTTCAATACACGCCTGGCAGGGTGACGATGTCAAGGGCTTTGAAAGCACGGGGCATTCATTGACTGGCGGCTGTCAGGTCACTGGCTCCTATCCTGGATGTGCAAGAAATTCCGTTGAGCTGCGCTCGGACTTGGATCTGGCAATGAAGCTGATTCCTGGAAAGTCGCGTGTATGTCTCCAAGGACATCAGGTGGACACGATGTTCCCTGGCGTGGACAGGGACGCCTTCACAATCGCAAACTTCTCAGGATGGCTGGACTGGTCAAGGGAGCGTGGCATCTGCATGGACATAGCGCCCGCGTACTATTCCCATCCCAAACTGGACCATGGCCTTTCATTGTCACATCCCGATCCAGAAATCAGAAGATTCTGG
>JAFZZD010000393.1 GCA_017615955.1 Victivallales bacterium | reverse complement strand
GCCAAACGCGGGCGAAAACGCCCGCGCACAGAACAATCACCACTTTCCACTGTCCACTTACAAGAGATTGTTTCATAACGAGGAATACGTGAAATGAAGATACTATTAGGCGGAATACCCCTGGGCTATGACAATATCGGGGACGAGGCGATTCTGGCCTGCGTAGTCAGGATGTTGAAAGAGGCAATTCCAGGCGTGGAAATCACCGTGGCCACGGCGGATGCCGGCACCGCAAATTTACTGGGAGTTGCCACAGTGCCGCCATTCGGCTTTGCGGATGCGCCTCTCTCAAAGCCAGGCAATGCTGAAGGCTTTGCAAAGATTATTCAGCAGCATGATGCGTATGTATGGTGCGGCGCCACCGGGCTTTCAGACTATCCGGACGTGGCGCTGGACCTCCTGGAAATCGCGCAGAACAATGGCAAACCCACTTTCATCTGGGGAGTGGGAATGGATGATGAACTTAATCCAGTATTCTTCAGGGTGCACGGCAGAAAACGTGCCATTCTCAATTGCATTGGATTGACAGCCTGGTATGAGCGCCGATTAAGGGACAGACTCAAGAACAGGATTGCAAAATTGCTGCCACAATGCAAGGGCGTGTGGCTCAGGGATCCGCAGAGCGTGGAAATGCTGTCAGCCATGGGCTTTGCCTCCGCAGGTGTTACGGCAGATTCCGCAATTCTGCTGCCGCCACCGCAGACAAGCAAGCATCCAGGCGCACCTAAAAAACTGGGGCTTTGCATTTCCACACAACGCCAGGTATCAGATTTGGATGGTGTCAGGCTAATGCTTGAGGATGTGCGCAAAAGCGGAGCGCAAGTCATCGGCATCCCAATGAATCCCAAGACCGACAAGGCATTGCTGGAAAAACTCGGGGTGGAATGCATCACAGGCGGCACGCCCGAGGCGGTAATCCAAGCGGCTGCTGAATGCGACGCAGTGCTGTCAAGCAGGCTGCACCTGCTGATTCTGGCCGCCAACGCGGGCACTCCCGTCATGGGCATAGCCCGCGGCTCCAAACTGGCTAACTGGCTTGCAAACTTCGGCAGGACAGTGGAAGGCAGCGTCTATGACTGCGACTGGAAGGCAGTTACAAGCCATGTGCTTGCGCAACTGGATGACAGGGGCGACTGGGATGAAAGGCGCAAACAAGCCTACACTTTGCTGATGGAACGCTTCCAAAAGGCAAGGGAGGACTTTATCGGGAGGCTTGTGAAATGAAGATTCTTGTCTTTCTCGAGGAGGCAAAGGTACGCGGGGGCATCGAGATTTTTGCGGAGAGGCATATCGCTGAACTCAAGTCGGAGGGGCATGAGGTAATCTGCTTGAACAAACTGGAAAATGTGGACTTCCAGGTCTTTGACCAGATCATCGTGCATAAATGCGGCGATGTCAAGACATTGGCAACATTCCCGCCGGACAAGACCACATACTACATTCATGACCACGAGCCAATCTGCCCAAGGGGCTATGCATACACACCTTTGAAGAACAACTGCACCAGGCCTGGCGGCTTCTGGCCCTGCATACTTTGCGCCCCTCTTTGCAAGGACTGGAAGAAGGGATTGTCACGTACACTATCGCAGAACCGCAGAAAGAGTATAATTTCGCAATTCAAAGAGATAGTTGTAATATCCGATTTTATGAAATCACGCCTGGTGGCAAATGGCATTGAGGCGGAAAGGATACAGGTCAGGCCACCGCAAATCAAGCTGAAGGCAAGTTCCCTGCCCTGCCCTGAAGAAAACATGGATTTGCTGTTTGTCGGGCAACTTATACGCGGCAAGGGAGTGAATCTGCTCATCGAGGCGATGTCCAGAATGAAGCGCAAAAGAACTCTTGACATAGTGGGAACAGGCAACATGGAAGGCGAGTTAAAGGAGCTGGCGGCTAGCCTGGGGCTTGCGGAACGGGTGCGCTTCCACGGCTTCCAGGCCAATCCCCAGGATTGGATGGCTGCGGCGCAGTGCGTTGTAGTTCCCAGTTTCTGGCAGGAGCCATACGGGCTGGTGGCGGCGGAAGCGGTTGCCCTTGGCAAAAAGGTGGTGGCATTTGCCATCGGCGGCCTGCCAGAGGCCTGCCAGGGCAAGGCAACCATGGTTCCTCCAGGCGATGTAAATGCCCTGGCACAGGCGCTTGACGCGGACCAGGAACCGCATAAGCCAGTGAAGGTGTTTGTTTTCGTGGATGCGCTGGGATGGAAGCAAACCAGCCAATACGGCTTCCTTGATGACCTGCTGCCCTACAGGCGCAAGATTGAAATGCAGTTCGGCTACAGCTGCACCGCAATTCCCACTATTCTGACTGGTGTGCGCCCATCGGAGCACGGTCATCTGGCATTCTATGACTGGGCACCCGAACACAGCCCCTTCAGCGCAATGAGATACATTTCACGCCTGTTCTGGCCAAGGTCATTCTGGAGGCGGGGGCGTGTGCGGAACATCCTGTCCCGCCTGATAAAGAAACTGTATGGCTTCACTGGATATTTCCAGTTGTATGGCATTCCAATGGAGAGGCTGCCAAAACTGGATTACTGCGAAAAGAAAGATTTGTTCATAAAAGGCGGCCTTGCACCTGTCAAGAACCTGGCCGACACCTGGGCTGAACAAGGTTTGCAATTCCATATATCCGACTGGAGAAGGCCAGAGGCTGAAAACTTCAGCATCGCAACAGACCTGCTGGCGCAGGGGAAACTGGACAGGGCATTCGTCTATTCAGCCGAATTCGATGCGCTACAGCACGACAACGTAGGCAAGGACGAGGCACTCATACCCAAGGTGAAGCAATACGAACAGCGCATACGCAAGCTTCACGAAGCTCTGGTCAAGGCGGGCAGGCCATTCGAACTGACAGTGTTCTCCGACCACGGCATGACACCGTTGAGAGGCACCATTGACGCACCATCGGCACTGGCCGCAACTGGCCTCGTCTGGGGAAAGGACTACGCCAGCGCCATTGATTCCACAATGGCGCGCTTCTGGTGGCTGAATGACAAGGCAAAAGACATCGTCACCGCAGCATTCAAGGATTTCCCAGGACATTGGCTGACGGAGGATGAGATGAAATACCACGGCATCTGGCGGGAAGACGCCAAATTCGGCAACGCCATATTCCTGGCAATGCCAGGAATCCAGTTCTGCCCCAGCGACATGGGCGTGAAACCCCTCAATGGCATGCATGGCTTCGACCCATCCGATGTGGATTCCCAGGCGTGCTGGCTCTCCACAGCCCCAGTGCCAGACAACGTCTCCCGCGTATGCGACTACTTCCGCGTGATGACAGCTCCATAATTTGCGCGGCCAGGG
>JAFZZD010000392.1 GCA_017615955.1 Victivallales bacterium | reverse complement strand
TTATCTTACAAGTTGGTCAACTTGAGTGAGCGCCGCTAAGGCGCTCACATTGGCATTCTTGAAATTACCTCATTTTTTCAATCAGGAGCATGCCATAGCTGTACTTGGGTATGTCCAGTTCGGGCTTGTCGATTTCCTTGCCTGAGCGTACGTCGGTGAAGCGGCACTTTCCGTATTTCAGCCCGCTGACATCGAAGCTGGCCTTGACAGGCTTGTCCTGGCTGTTTCCGATGAGGATGAGCGCCTTGTTGTCCGGGCGTATGACCTGGCTGGTCTTGATGCCTGGCTGGCTGCATGTCACAGGCTGCTTCTCCTGGCTGAAGAAAAGAATGGTCTTGTTTCCGGGGCGTCCATAGCCAAAGTCAAACACATATTCATTGAACAGCTTGTAGTTCTTGTCGTTGGCAGTGAGGCCCTGGTCTGTATGATTGAGAAGACCGTATGAGAAACAGTGTCCCAGCAGTGTTTCCACAAGGTAGTGCGGGTCGTGCTTGGGTGTCTTGTGGGTGGATATGATGCAGCGCGGTATGGTGCCTGACTGGGTGCCCGCAGTCTCCGCCATTATGAAGCCTTCTGGGAAGCGCTTCTGGTATTCGTTGCCGCGTGAGCTGCGCTCCCAGGTGATGGTGGTGCTGCAGAATGCACTCACAGGCACGCACTGGGTGTTGGTGGTATGCAGTTCCACCCAGGGATAGCCCATGTATGTCTTGCCTTCCTTGTACATCATGATTGCGGTGCGCCTGGTGAGTTCGCGCCACTTGAACAGGCTGTTTGCGGGCTTGATGCCTGGCGAGGCGATCTGCAGCATGTTGCTGTTGCTCAGGTTGGGCACCTTGCCTTCCGTAAATCTGTAGCCGCCATTGACGGTGGTGTTTGTACCGCCGCCCAGCGGGAAGCAGTCGAAGTTCATGCCGTCAAAGCCACGCCTTGCCTTTTCCCGCATGTACCAGAGCAATTTGTCCATATAGGACTTGTTGTGCGTGCAGGCGTATTCATTGATGGCGTCGTCCGCCGGATAGTCCCATGGGAGCCATTCCGCCTTGTACATTTCGGCCTCGGGCCAGAGGCATGAATACAGCAGCGGGTCGTTGTACATGATGAACTTGTCCACGCCGATGTGGCGCTTGTTACGCAGTGTATTCAGCAACGGCGCCAATGACACAGTCGGCATGTTCTTGCGTATCCATTCGCCGTTGCGAGCCATGAAGTCATCTGCGAAAGCAAGCCTTTCCTTGTCGGGAATGACCTTTCCCCTGTGGGCGAAAACGAAATCCAGGTAGCTGTCATCGTTGTTGATAAGCTGTCCTGGCGGGAATATCATGTTGTTGACATAGCTGCCGTGTATTCTCATCGTGGCCCAGACTCCGCCCTTTGGAGAGGGGTAGTTCCACATGTATTCGCCAATGGTGCGGAGACCTTCAGCCTGCGGCTTTACAGGCGTGGGCTCGAAACCGAAGGTGTATGAGAGGGGTTCCTGCCAGAACGTGCTCTCGTTCACGATGATGTAGTTCAAGGTGACTGTATCGCCTTTTCTGGTGACTGTCACGTTGCCCTTGTCCTGCTGAAGATTGAAATGCTGTGGCAGGTCGTTGATGAGGCAGAAGCCCTTGTATATGCCGCCCAGCCAGAAGTACATCGCAGGCGCGCCCTTTACGAACTTGATGCCCTTCAGGTCGAGTTCCCCCTCGCCTTGGGGAATGCTCAGGTCTGGCGCGTCGCCGCTTCTGGCGCCTGCATGGCCTGTGGAGGCATAGTACTTGACAATGTCGTTGCGCAACGGTATTTCCAGCCTGAAATCATCCACGCGGATGATGCGCTTGGGCGTGATTTTGATGTCCGCCTTGCAGAAGCCGTCGAAGTCGTATTCCTGGGTTATGGTCATCGTCGCGTCTTCGGTGGAGGCCTCGGTCTGATAGACCACCTTGTCTTTTTCACTGGAAACCAATTTGCACTTTGAGTTGCCGAAGGGCTTGCCATTCAGGAGGAAGCGGATTGGGGCGGCCAGGATGTTCTCCTTTTTGGATGAAAGGAAGTCCTGGGCGTATATTCTGTCCCAAAGTTCGCCGCCGATGCGGTAGCCAGTCATGAGAGCGTGGACCTCATTGCCACCCTTGACCTCCAGGGGCTTGAAAGGCGGGATGATCACGCGGTCGCAGCCGATGTTGTTGCCCTGCCAGGGGAATTTTGCAATCTCAAAGGTGCGTGTCTGCGTGTACTGCCTGTCCTGCGCATCCGTGGAGGTCATGGTGACGAAGTACTTGCCCAGCGGCAAGTTGGGCAGGTATGTCTCCTCCTCGAAGTCCTCCACGGGACGGCCAAAGTTGGAGTACCGGAAGCTCTTCAGCACCTTGCCCTTTTCGTCTTTCACCTCCACCACTGCCTTCATGCAGGGCAGCGTCCTGGAGAACACGCCCGCCACCTTCAGCTTGTTGCCGTAGCTGGGGTAGAATGCGGAGCATACGTAGGGCAGCCCCTTGTCGTCCTTGAAGTTGATTTGCTTTGCCTTGGCGACTTCCCAGTACATCCTGCGCCTGTAGAAGACAGTCCCTGTCTTTGCATCCTGCAAATGGGAATATACCTGCCGCGTGCCAACGAACTGCGCCATCAGGTAGCGTTCCACATATCCAGTCTTGCCAGGCTGTATGGTCTGCTTCCTGGGTTCGAAATCGTATTTCTGGGCCTCGCCCACCTTTTCCAAGTTTATCATGTCCAGCGTGGGCGGGCTGCTGAATGCATGCACTTCCGAGTTGGATTTGATTTCAATTGGCTTGCCTGTGATGTTCTCTATCCTGTGGCTCCAGATGTAGTTGCAGCTGTCCCTGTACACGGAATGGCCGAAGCCGTCAAAACTGATGGCTGGCGCCGCGCTGTCTGGGATGAATGTGCCAAGTTCGTCCTTGGAGTTCGTATGGTGCCAGCAGCCAGTTTCAGGCATGCTGGTCCAGTTGCGCTTCATCTGTAGTCCCCATGGCTTTCCGTCCTCTATGCTCTGTATTCCGAATGCCTTGATTGGAATTGCCATTTCCACAGTCCAGCACTTGCGGAGATAGCTGGTGAGAATGTCCGCGTAGAAGTCATTTGCGATTTTGGTGCCTGCGGGCAGATTGCCCTGGCCTTTGCTGTTCGCCGTGATTGTGACTGCCTTGTCCGCGCCAGGCGGCAGCAGAATGAGTTCCACAGTGTCGTTTTCAGCAAGCTGCAACGGTGGCAGGGGCAATTCGCTGGTGGCGGCGAAGTAGATGAAGTCCTTGTCGTATCCAATGCGGAAATTGCTTTCCCTGTAGGTCATCATGCCAGTCTTGGGACTGATGCCGCCAAATGTGGTGGAGGCGCAGTCCCATTCGCCGATGGCGATTTTGCCGTCGATGGCGGGCGGGGCCGGCATCTTGCCCAGGCGCGTCAATGTCTTGTCCGACAGCTGGTATCCCATTGCCAGCAGCGAACTAGCCAGAACTGTGAAGAATATTTTTTTCATGTTTCTGTCCTTGTTATTCGACAATCAGCTTCAGATTGCGGATTTGAACAGTCTTTTCCTTTGGACCATAGAAGATTATGCAGGGGAAGAAGTATTCCACATTTGAGGGGAATTCGATTACGCCGCCGATTTTCTTCCATTCCTTGTTTGGGAACACGTATTCGATTGTCTTGTAGAAGCCATTGCTCTTGTGGAGGCGCACATTCGTGCCCGCCTGGAATTCCTCGTACAGGTTCTTCTCAAAGGTGACCTTCAGGTTATCGCCTTCAGGTGTGATGCTGGTGATTTTCGTGGAATACTTGCTGTTTGGCAAATCGCTCAAATCCTGCTTTGCATTGAACGCAACCACGCCAAAGCCCTTCTTGTACATCTCTTGCCATTTGGGGTTGTTCTTCACAATGATGAAGTTCTGCTTTTCAGTGGTGGGCTGCACCAGCTGCGTCATCGTGTCGCCAGGAGCGGTCACGTATGCCATCGCGGGAATTTTCTTGCGAATGTTGTCGCAAAGCACGACCGCCGCATGGAGATAGCCCCTTATTTCGTAGTCGGAGCGCACTTCAGCATAGAAGGAATATTTCTTGCCAGGCTGTATCTTAAAGGTGTGCTGGCAGAATAAATGCACCTGGTACGAGACATTGTAGATGCCATTCTCATCTGGCACATTCGTGCCCAGTTTCTTACCTTCCTGGCACCAGTCGTTGATCTGGTTCAGTTCCAGAGTCTGCGGCGCCTTCAGTTCAACGGCGTTTATTGTGTTGAAAGCAAGCATCGCGGCCATTGCCAAAATTGCAAAGATTCTCATTGTTCCTTTCTCCGTTTATGTTGTTTGTTAAAAAAACTCTGTAATAAAAATCACATCTGCGGCATTGCGTTTTCGGGAAGCGGGCTGTTCTGCTTCCCTGCCACGATACGCGTTCTGCACCGATAGGACTGCTCGCTTTCGGCGTATATTTTGTAGTTCACCGAATTCTTGAGCTGCACGGGAATCCTGATGGTCTGGCGCTGGCGGCGGCCATCCATCTCAATATCAAGCTCCAGATCCTGGAAGCAATCCTCAAATTCGCCGACGGTGATCTTGCATTCATTGACAACGGCGCAGTCCGACCTTAAAGCGCAGCAGAGCATTTCAGGTGTGGCTGACCAGCCCTGGGGCAGGTTTTTCCAGCGCAGCTTGAACATGGCGCAGATGTGGACGGAGTCAGCCACTGTGATGCGCAGCGGCAACTCCTGTCCAGGCAGCGCCAATGGCCCCTCTGGATACTCCACGCGCAGTTTTGCGGCGAACTGCATCTGGAAATCCTGGTAGTAGAGGGGCAGTGCGAGGAGGCGGGAGGCCATTTCACCCTGATCGAGCTTTTCAAGCTCTTCCTTGCTTACGCTGCTTGGCTCATTGACCAGCTGCGCCAGGAATGGATTGGCGCCGGCAGCGGCAATCGCAGCCCTGGCGGTCCTTTCCGTGAGTTCCTTCAGTGTCTTGGGAAGGCCATACAGGAACGCATAGCCGAAGTGGTTTATGCATATTGTGCTTATGCCTTCGCCGATGGGTTCCAGCCAACGTTTCGGTATGCTGGAGTATCCCTTCATGATGCCGAAGATGGAGCCGACCGTGGCGCCGGTGCAGTCCGTGTCGTCCCCGCAGTTCACCGCCGTGCATATTGACTTGTCGAAGTCGCCTTCCCCATAGAGCAGACCGATGATGACAAAGCCGATGTTCACCGCCGCGCGATAGTTGACAATGTCAAAGTCCGCCATCAGCGTTTCCCGTGCCTCCTTCCAGCTCTTTCCGCTGTCATAGCAGGCAATGGCCGCGTTGACTGCCTTAGCCAGTTCCGATGAGGCGGGTACCTTGGACAGCGCGATTTGTATCAGCCTGCGTGGATTGTCTTCCACGAAGGCGGCGGCCTCCAGTGCGGCAGTGAACATTTCCGCCCAGATGCCTTCCTCGCAATGGTCCGCGCTGCTGTCGATGTATGCGTACTTGATTGCCTGGTCAGGCGCACCAGGGCAGAGGCAGGCCCATATCTCGCTGCGTATCCATGCGCCGTTGCTGTACTTGTAGGTGTCGTTGTTCACTGCGCCTGAAAGAGGTGGCATGAAGCCGTTTGCCACGTTCAGCTTGCATATCGTGTACTCGCTGCATGGCGCGATGATGCTCTGGTGCCAGTATTCGCCCAGCAGGTGCGGAGTGATCTGGTCCAGGCCGTTGATTTCCACCGCCGCCAGCCATATCAGCTGCAAGTCCAGGTCGTCATTGGGTGCCGGCACTCCGTTCAGCTCCTGTGTGTAGAAGCTGATGTCGTGCATTTGCATCTTGCCTTCCATGGGGGCGCCAAGGGTGCCTCCAATGTTCTTTCCAGCCCAGCAGCCGCGGACTTTCTCCAAGTATTCGCCGTAGTTCAATTTCATGTTGTTGTCCTTCAAAACAGATTAATCTATATGTAATCAAAATGTAACTGTTCAGTCGAGTACAATGACCGTTCTTGCCTGAATTACAAACTGGATACCACTAAATTTCCACATATTCGGTTGGCGGGGGTAGCCAGTGCGTCTCGCGCTGGCTACTTCCACTTGCAAATTGCCGATGCAATTTCATGCCTCTGCAATTTTCTGTAAGCCTCTGGCATTTCCTCAGGTGCAAACACATTTTTGGTATATGAGGATGTATCAAAGACCTTTCTGCGAATCAATTCCACCACTTGTTGGCGATCATCCTTCGTTCTGTCATTGGGTGTTAGAATCTTGAGGCCCTCACCCTTGAAGAATGCACAAGGATTGATGGGAATATCATCAATATAAGTCGCCTGCAACAGCAGTCTTGGCCAAGCCTGGCATTCATGTCGCATGGTGCCGTAGGGGGCTGGTCTTGGAAGCCTCAACGCCAACTGGAAACCAGCTGCGCTCCCGGAGCATTCGGCTACAATGTCATATCCAGGCGCACCAAACGCAAGCAAACGTTCCTCCGCATCCGGTTCAGACAAGGAAACGCAATTGAATCCCTTTGAACGAGCCTCCTCAAGACGGTTCTCGCTGATGTCGCAGACCGTCACCAGGCAGCCCTTCAAACGCAGCCATTCCGCAGCGAATGCGCCAATCATTCCCTGCCCGATGACTATGGCGTGCTCACCTGCGGCTGGCTCGGTGGACATCATACCGCGGTAGCTTATGGCCGCCACTTCCGCAACTGTGTATGGAAGCAGATTTTCCTTGGCTTCAACGGGCAGGATGACAGGTGCGCCATCATCGCGGACACCGTCAAAGACGTGCCCGCCCGCTTCGCCTCCATATTTGGGATAGCAATCCAAAAATCCCGAGCAGCGCCTGTTGCTGACTATGTCGCCAACCTTGTACCCGCGCACTTCCGAGCCAACCTCAACTATACGGGATATAGTCGAATATCCTGGCACAATCGGAAATTGGCTGCTGGCGCCATAGTGTCCTCCAAGCGTTCTCAATTCCGTCCCCGGAGACACAAAAGAATACAGTGTTTCCGTCCTGATCTGGTTTTTCTTGACTTCTTCCAGTTCCAGTTGACGGATTTCAATCTGCTCGATGCCAGAAAATACTACCGCTTTGACTTTCATTCTTTCTCCCCATTATTTTTGTAACCTCCTATTCGGCGGCGTCCTTGACTTCAAATGGCGCAAGTATTTCCTTGAACAGCTGCATCAATGCATCGGACTGCTTCGCCACGTTTTCATCCAGCATCTTCTTGGCTTCGTCCGTCTTGTTTTCCTTCAACAGTTTGCGGGCCTCTTCCTGGCATGTCACGTATTCCTGGCGGAGGCGTGTCTCCAGTGCGCGGAATTTGTCCAATGTGGCGTCATTCATAGGCAGCTTTTCCTTGACTTGGTATGAAAGCTTGCCCAGTGTGCCGTCCGCCAATGGCGCAGGTATTTTGCCAATGCTGATGGGCACGGAAATTGCCGCCGTGTAGCGGGACGGGCCAGGCGTAAGGAACAAGGTGCCCAATATTCCAGGATATTCCGTGTCGGGCAGGTAGTCTGCGCAGCAGACGGTGCTGGTTCTGAAGGGGGACATTTCGGGGTATTGTTTGTCTGGCATGACGAAGCGAGAAGTCTCCAGGCTGTCCATTTCCGAGAGCTTGCCCTGCTTTGCCAGTTTCTTTGCCAGGTTGCTGTTGGTGATCTGGAGGCGTATTGCAGATTTGACTCCGCCTTCATCGGGGATGAACAAAGGCGCCATGTCGTAGAAGAAGAAATGGTTTGTATGCACGGCAAAGCCATTCTCGACTTTCCTGTATGAGATTTTAGTTGTGGAGATTTCCACCATGTACGCGCCTGTATGGTCGCTGATGATGTAGAATGTGTGCTTTATATTGTGCTCTTTGCTTTCCACAAGGTCCTTAAGCATCTTCAACGCGGACTCTATGTCAGGGCATTGTGAGGCCACATACCGCATGGTTGTTGCAATGCCCTCCATGTCCTTGACTGCATCCTTGCATTTGGGGATGTTTGTGTTGAATATGAACATGCCCTTCTCATTCATGTACATCCAGTCGCCAAATTCCAGCAGCCGCAATTTGCCTGCGGTCTCATCTGGATACCAGCGCAATTTCGTTTCCAGCTTGCGCCAGATGGCCCTGTCACGTGTCTTGTGGATGATGAATTTGCCAGATGTGGTGATGTCTGGCGCCAGTACCCAGACTGTGCAGGCATGGACCGCCATGATCAAAGACAAAAACACGCAGACAATCGCTTTTTTCATTGTACAGTTCTCCTTGTTTGTATGTGGGCGCCGAGGCGGCGCCCACTCAAGTTGCCCTGGCGGGAACA
>JAFZZD010000391.1 GCA_017615955.1 Victivallales bacterium | reverse complement strand
CGCAAGAAGGTTGAGATGGCGAAGATATATCTTTGCGGCCTGGGCTATCATATCCTCTATGTCAATGGCGTCAAGGCTGATGACAGGGTTCTTGCGCCTGTGATGTCCCAGTTTGACAAAAGGGCGAGCTATGTGGCATACGATGTGAGCAAGTTGCTCCGCACAGGGAAAAATGCCGTGGTGGTTCTGCTGGGGAACGGACTTTACAACGAGAATGTTGTCAGCAACTGGAATTTCTCGTATGCTTCCTGGCGCGATGTGCCCAAGCTGCTTTGCGACATTGAGGTCAATGGCGAAATCATTGCCGCCAGCGATGACAGCTGGAAAGTGCATGGCAGCCATATTGTTTTCAATCAGCTCAGAGGCGGGCAGTATGAGGATGGACGGCTGCGGATCAAGGGCGTGCTGGAACCTGATTTTGATGACAGCGACTGGCAGAACGCCACGCGCTGCACACCGCCAGGCGGTATGATTTGCCAGGAGATAGTCGAACCATGCAAGGTAATGAAAAGCTACAGGCCAGTGGCGGCGCATTATGTCCATTACCAGATCACCACCTACGACTTTGGTGTGAACATGTCCGGCTGGTGCCGTATCAAGGTGCGGGGCAAGGCAGGGCAGCGCATAGACCTTCGCTATTCGGAGCAGGTGGTGCCTGATTCATACAGAATTGAGCGAAGCGAGATTGACAACTGCATCATAAACACACAGTTCCAGTGCGACCAGTACATTCTTGCTGGCACAGGCGAGATCGAGGTGTTCGAGCCATGCTTCACCTACCATGGTTTCAGATATGTGGAGCTGTTCAACTTTGACAATGCGGAGATTGTGGAGGTGGAAGCGCAATTTGTCCACACAGCATTTGATGAAGTGGGGAATATAAAGGCGTCGGATGAAATGCTGAATGCATTGCAGCGCAACACCAGGCAAAGCTACCTTATGAACTTTGTGGGCATTCCCACTGACTGCCCGCATCGCGAGAAGAACGGATGGACAGGGGATGCACAGCTTGCCGCAGAGACTGGATGCTGGAACTTCAACACCCACAATGCCTTTGTCAATTTCATGCATTTGCTGTCTGATGTGCAATGGCCAAATGGGCAGATGCCTGGAATGGCACCCAACGCTGGCAAGTATTACCATCGTCTCAATGGCCCTGTGTGGGATGCCATCTTGTTTGAATATCCATATTGCACGTATCTTTTCTCTGGAGACGAGGCTGTCAGGACAGGCTTCTTTGAACAGCAACGGAAGCTGATGGACTATATGCAGTCCATGGCAGTGGGCGACCTGCTGGACTTCGGCCTAGGGGACTGGTGCCCGTGGAATGACCGTGAAATGACTTCAAACCAACTGACATCCAGCTGCTACTACTATCAGGACGCAATGCGTATGCAGCAGCTGTATCCCGACAAGGGCGAGGCTTTCGTGAAGGAGTACAGGGAACTGGCGGCCCGCATCAAAAAGGCATTCAACGCAAAGTTCTACAACGGCAATGGCTCATACGAAAAGGATACGCCGACCGCGCTGGCGGCGGCGCTGTATTTTGGCCTGGTGGAAAAGAAGAATGTCCCCACCGTGGCTGCAAAGCTGGCGGAGGTCGTGCGGAAAGAGGAGCATAAGGCCACATTCGGCATCATTGGCGCCAGGACTGTGCCCCGTGTACTGGCTGAATATGGCTATATTGACGATGCCTACGAGGTGGTGACGCAGACAAAGCTGCCTGGATGGGGATGGCAGGTGGAGCAGGGCGCCACATCCTTGTGGGAACGCTGGAATGGCTTGGGTTCAAGAAGCCACATCATGTTCGGGGACATTTCGGCGTGGATGTTCCGCTACCTTGGCGGTTTGAATCCTGTGTTCGAGGCGCCAGGCTTCAAGGCAGTCAATATCATGCCTTGTTTCCCGAAGAAACTGGAGAGTTTCAGTGCCAGCTACAAGTCCCGCTTTGGAATAATACGCAGCGAATGGCATCGTGAAGGACGGAAAGTCGTTTGCAACTTCACCATACCCAGGGGCGTGACAGCCAGCATTTCATTGCCAGGCATGGAGACAATCCAAGAAAATGGCGCAAAGAAACTCACATTTTCCTTTGTGCAGAAATAGGGCAGGCAATCATGGAAAAATGCGGTTTTGAATATAGCGAGGCACTGGCGGAACGCATCAGGACACTTGCTGACAAATACGAGAAGCAGGACTTCATTCTGGCGGACCCCTCCAAATTCATGCACAGGTATTCCAATGTGCGTGACAAGGAGATTGTTGCGCTTATTGCGGCGGCACTGGCATTCGGCAAACGCAGTGAAATACTCTCTCATATAGAAAAATTGCTGGGATATATGGGAGATGAGGCTCCCTCGCAATGGATACTGGAGGGCAAGTATGAAGGCATCATCCCAGATAGCTGCAAATCATTCTACCGCATTTTCTCATACAGGAGCATACTGCTGGCATTCCGCACAATCAAAGTCATTCTTGAAAACTTTGGCAGTATTGGACAATGCCTTGAACAGGATTACAGAAATGGCGAATGTTGCAGGCACAAAGGACGCCTGGCATCTGTGATTGGAGCACATTTCCCTGATGAATGCTCGCCGCTTATCTCAAAGGGCGAGGACTGCGCCAACAAGAGGCTGAATCTCTTCCTGCGCTGGATGGTGAGGGACAATTCTCCTGTGGATTTGGGCTTGTGGAAATGGTATCCCAAGACGGAGTTGCTTATGCCATTGGACACGCATGTTGTCGCCATGGCAAAGGCATTTGGCTTTTTGTCAGCCAAGGGCGGCGCAACTCTGAACCAGGCAATCAAGCTGACTGATATAATGACTCGCTTCTTCCCAGATGACCCGCTGAAAGGCGATTTCGCCCTTTTCGGCTACGGCATTGAACACGGCTAACCCCAGTTCACAACGCAGATGCGCAGAGATTTTAACGCAGAGGCGTTTGTTTTCGCTAAAGCAACCTGAGTGGGCGCCGCCTCGGCGCCCACAAAACGAAATCCCACCTTGCGCAGTTTTTTTTAGTATAGATGCCGAGGATTTAACGCAAAGGCGCAGAGACGCAGAGATTTTAACGCAGGGACGCGCCAGGTTGCTTTACCAGGCTGCCTGGCTTGCTTACGCTTGTTTGCTAGGATTCGCTTGCGGACTAAGGGCGGAGAGCGACGCGAAACCCTGTGTAGTAGTCCTCATGCGATGGCCTGCTGCCGCTCCGGCTCGAAGAGCGGCAGAACCGTGCGTAGCTGAGCCAACTGCCGCCGCGAATCGAGCGAACCAGGCCCGATTCAGTACCCAGGGGAGATGTCACCGCCGTTCCAGGGTAGCTCCCATACCAGTCGAGGCACCATTCCTCCACAGTTCCGTGCATATCGTAGATACCCCAAGCATTCGGATGCTTTTGTCCCACTGGATGGGTGCAGTAGCCAGAATTCTTGCCATACCATCCGACCTCGTTCAAGTTATAACAGTTGCTAGCCTTTGACGTGAGATTCTTGCCACTGTTCAGTGCAGTTGTTGTGCCCGCGCGGCATGCATACTCCCATTCTGCCTCCGTAGGCAGGTCAAGCGTTAGCCCCGTCCTCCCTTGAAGCCGCCCGAAGAATGAGTTTTCATCCACATTCGAGTCTATAGGCCATTTGCCACCTCTCTTAGTGCCTCGCAACGTCTTGTATGAGACCTGCTCCACGGGGCGGTCATCCCCCTTGAAATGCGATGGATTGTCGCCCATCACAAGCTCATATTGACGCTGGGTGCATGGAAAGACACCGATGTAGTAGTCCTGTGTCAGCGTCACCATAAGCTGCGTTTCATTGCATAAGCGTCCAAGCTCGTCTTGCTGACTACCCATAATGAAGCTCCCTGCTGGGATGCGCCTCAGCCACAATTCCGTGGTGCGGCAGGCAGAGTCCTCCAGCTTTGGTGCCTCGTAGGTGGAGCGTACGGGATACTTGCTTGAGTTTGCTCCACTGGACAAGTCGATGACCAGGTACAGTCCATTTTCCACCATTGGCAGCAAAAGATAGTACTGAATCAGCTCCTTTGGCATCTTGCCGAAGTCGTCACCATACTCGCTCTGGCCCCCTTTCGTAATCCGTGCACAGAAACGCTCCAAAAATGCCGTTTCCTCACTGGACAGGTGGAAAAGCCCCATGCAGACACTTCGCCACAAATCCAGAAAATCTCCTTCCAGTGTATATTCCTCGCCATGCAGCTTCACAAGGTCGCACAAAAAACAGATGATTTCTTCATCCTTCTGGAGTTCATTGCACAGCATCTGCAGCATTTCGTAATTCGACTGCTCGTCATAGCACGAAACCTCCACCTGCAACTCGCCAAAATGTTCAAGGGACATCCCAAGAGCGATGGCAAAAGGACGTAGCAAAGCCCCTGCCTCGTCCAACGGTTTCCCTTCTTTCCGAAGCACCAGCTGCCCTCGCACATAGTCGTCCAGCAAGCCAATAGCTCGCCCATGTAGGGGATGAGGGGGCACCGCAGCATCAGCCATACGCTGCGTCTCTGCCTCCTGTCTCTGCCGCTCCTCCGCCTGCCTCTGAAGCTCCGCTTCCTGCCTCTGAAGCTCCGCCTCCTGCTTTTGGTGTTGTTCCTCTTCAAGAAGAGCATACCGTTTTTTGTCCAGAATCTCCTTCAGGCCCATTTGTATTTATTCCTTATAATTTTGACATTTAGCTCAATTCCTAAAGAAAGTAGGCATTTGAAAGTCTTGTCGGGGCTTCTTGTTTTCCTACCCTCATCGGGAACATAGCTTAACGCAAAGGCGCAGAGTAGATTTTTTCTATGTAAAACTATGTAAATCTGTGGATCAATAGGTAAGTTTGCCTGTCCAGGAGCGGAGTGATATGTCTCTGGCTCCCATTACCAGAACTGCCTTGGCATGGGTGGTCTTGATGATTTTGGCTGCCTTGTCGCGGTCAGTGGCGAGGGCGTTGATGCCTGCCTTGCGCAAATCCTCCGCCACTTCGTCCGACGTTGGTTTGAATGCGGCTGTTCCACCTGCATAATATACTGGCAGCATGAGGAACATGTCGTCCTTGTGCAGCAGGGTGGCAAGAGTTTCAACCAGGGCTTCTCGCATGAATTTCAGCGGGTTGAAGCCGTGTGGCTGGAAGATGGCCAGCAGAGGTGAGCCATAGCGTTCCTGCGCCGTGGAGATTGCGGCTGCTATTTTCTCTGGATTGTGGGCGTAGTCGTTTATTGCGGGGATATTGCCATTGAGTGTGCCCATTATCTCAAATCTCTGGCGTATGCCCCGATATGGGAAAAGTGAGGCCGCAAGCTCTGCAGGCGTCTTGCCCAAATCCAGCATTGACAGCAATGCCAGCACTGCGCAGGCGTTCTGTGCGGAATGCCTGCCATATTGCTGTGCCTTGACTTTGCCGAACTGCGTTGTCTCAAACACGATGCCCTGCTCATTGCAGGCGTAGTTTTGTGGAGAGACGCAGTCTGCGGATTGGGATGTGCCGAATGTTTGAATGTGCGCTCCGAGGCGGGGTGCACTCAGGTTGCTAAGGATATCTTGCAATGCATCTTGGATAACAATGCCGCTTTTTGCCTTGGACAGAAATTGCGCGAATACGCGGCGCAGCTCCGCTTCCTCATAATGGTCGTTGCCAACGTTCAGCACCATGGCGTAGTCTGGCGTGAAGTTCACCAGGGACTTGTCGCTTTCATCAACTTCGGCAATCAGCCATTGAGGCTTGCCTTCGCTGTGGTGGAAATTGCCTGGCGCACCATTGTCCTCTGGAAGCACATTATAGCCGCCATTGACAAGCAGCACCCGTTGTCCCAGTGCCTCCAATGCGCTGGCAAT
>JAFZZD010000390.1 GCA_017615955.1 Victivallales bacterium | reverse complement strand
GCCGCGCGTCAGGACGCGGGAATGCCATTCGGCTTCTGCTTTGCGTATCTAGGCGCACCAAGCTCCTTATATTTAGTTTTCCCTGGCTCTCCAATGGAAGTCCAGCAGTTCATCGACGTTGTCCAGGCCGTGCGGATGGTGTCCCCAGTAGTTTCTGCGTATCACCTTGACAATATTGCCGCCCATTTCCGTTAGACGTTGCTCCACGATGTCAAAGTTGGTCTCATGGGCGACGGAGCAGTCTGTCATGCCGATTGCGGCGAAAATCGGTATTTTCGCGTCAGCAATAGGCTTGAGATTGTTGATTGGGTTGAGTTTGGAGACTTTCAATTCCTCCAGGCTCATTGGGTAGTGCTCCAGAAAGTCCTTGTTGTGCCTCTGGATGGTTTCATCCTTGCCAGTGGTGTCGATTTCCGCCGCGTTGCAGAGCGGCGCGTCCAGGTAGATGGCGCAGACTTTTTCAGGGAAGGTGGCTGCATAGCGGAGCGAGAAGAAGCCGCCCCAGCTCATGCCGATGAGGTTCGCCATTGGCGAGAGGCCCATTGACACCAGGAAGTCCTGGAAACGCCCCATGATTGCCACGCCCTTTTCATTGGCGCGGTATTCGAACACGTCGATGTGCACGTGGTAGAAGCCATGCTCAAGAAGAGCAACTGTGCCAACCCGCCTTACGAATGCGTCCGCCCATTGCGTGCACCAGCTCCAGCGATTGTCTGGCGCTGGCGTCTTTGGCTCCACAATCCATGCCTTCTGGCCTTCAAATGTAAACTTGTGCCTGGTAAAACCATACCATTCATCTTTTTCCCAGTCGTCTGGAAATACTATTCTCGACATAAATGACCTCCGTAGTTCTGTGCGCGGGCGTTTTCGCCCGCGTTTTGTAGGCAAACCTTATCCGCTGCTGAAGCCGCGGACTACGATGCCTCACAGACAAACAATGGGGCAGAAAATAGCATTTTTGCCTTGCTTTTCAAGATGAATTATGTGCTAATTCATTTCTTGTGATGATATTTTTGAAAAAAGTCAAATAATTATGTGTTGACAGGCGTTAAAATTTGCAAAGTCTTGTTATATTATGTCAAATTTTGGAAAAATAGTACCCCGATGGCTGATTTTAAAGGAGACAAAGTATTGGTTCTAGGCGGCGGTGCCAGTGGCATTGCCGCAGCGGAATTGTGCGTCTCAATGGGCAAGAAGGCAGTGTTGCTGGATACAGTGGCGTTGCCCAAATGCGCCGCTGAACTGGAGGCGAAGGGCATCCGCTGCATTGGCGGGCCTGGCGCACTGGAATACAGCGAAGCAGCTGACTTTGCCATAATCAGCCCTGGAGTGCCGATGGACAGCCCATTGGCGAAACTGGGGCGGAAACTGTGCGGCAATGTGATTGGTGAACTGGAGTTCGGTGCAATGCATCTGGACGCGCCGATACTGGCGGTCACTGGCACCAACGGCAAGACCACCACAGTGGAAATGCTGAACCATATCCTGAACGGTTGCGGTCTTAACGCAATCGCTGCCGGCAACATAGGGCTGCCGCTATGCCGCGTTGCTTTGCAGAAGCCGAAACTGGACGTGCTAGTGGCAGAGGTCAGTTCATTCCAGCTGGAGTTCCCTGGTGACTTCGCGCCAAGGGCGGCGGCATTGCTGAACATCACGCCTGACCACCTTGAAAGGCATCATACCATGGAGGAATACGCCAGGCTGAAACTGTCACTGCGCGGCATGGTAAATGGCGGCAGCTTCGTTGTCCAGTCCGCAACGGCGAAGTCATTCAATCTGGGCGGGGAAGACATTGTGCTCTTTGGCGAAAATGGGCGGGATTTCTTCCTGAAGGACGGGGCCATTGTCGGCAGAGAGGAGGGCTTGCTGGCCAAGACGGAGGAGTTGCCATTCCAGGGTATCCACAACTACGAGAACGCGATGGCTGCAATTGCGCTGGCCAGGGAAGTCGGCGTGGAGCCAAGGCAGGCGGCAGCGCAATTGCGGACTTTCAAGGTGGGGGACCATAGGCTTCAGATCGTGCTGAAGGCAGGAAAACTCACGTTCATAGACGATTCCAAGGCCACCAATGTGGATGCGCTGTGCGCCGCATTGAAGGCCCTTGAACCCGAGGGGCTTCCCATAACGCTGATTGCCGGCGGGCTTGACAAGGCATGCACCCTGGAAATGG
>JAFZZD010000389.1 GCA_017615955.1 Victivallales bacterium | reverse complement strand
GCGCATGAACTTGACGCGCTTCAACGCATCGGGCTCCTTTGCGGCTGCAGCCTCGGCACTGTCCAGCAGCGCCTTGATTTCCGCAAGTTTCTCGTCCGTGTATATCTTTGTCCACACATCGCGGCGAGTAGGTATTTTCCATGTGTCGCCTCTCGGTGTCGGCACAAGGTCCTTGACTATGCGGTTCATCCATGTGTCTTCCAGATAGTCGTAGAAGCGCTTCATCATGGGCGCGGCCGAGCCGTACATCAGGCGGCAGTGCTCGTCAATAAGCGCCTCCACGTCAGTGTCATAGTTCCACATCACCTTGGAAAAGACATAATAGTTCATAAAGCCGTACATCCAGTGGTCGGAGCCAGCCTCCAAAAAGCTTCCAAATATGTAATCCTTGTTCGCCTTGTAGAAAGCCGCCACAGCGCGAGGCGTGAAATTCGGCACAACTGGAACGGCGGCACTTGCCTTAGTGACGTATGTCCAGGTCCTGATTTTGTTATCCGCGGCCTGGCTCCAAACGCGCAGCCAATGACTGTCCCTCTCTCGAATCTTTTCATTGCTCAGCCCCCATGGACCGCTCACGCACACACCCAGCATCACATTGTCAGGCAACTTGAAGCTGGGCACCAGCTTGAAATATCCATACCCGTCATTCATTACGTAACCTGAAATGCCGTCCTTCTTTAGACGCTCGCCAATTTCAGCCACGAAACGCCAGATATGGTCGCTCATCGCCTGCTTTCCCTGCTCCATAATCTTTTTGCACTCGGGGCAAAGGCACCACTCCATACCGTCATTGGGCGCCAAATCGACATGGAGTCTGTTCCAGTTAGATGACCATGACTTGAGCCCGCGTGTCGAGGCTGGCTGGCCAGTCAGGCACGCCACCACGTCTTTGTAGATTTCGTCCTTAAGGCCCTGTGAACTGAAGCACAAATGGCCGAGCTTCTGATAGCTTGTAGTGTTCCAGGTGCCATCATGGCGCTTGCCGTTGGCAGTCATGGCGAAATACTCTGGATGCGTCTTTGCAAAGCGTTCCGCCAAACGCAGACTATTCAGTCCGTGGCAGCTGCGTATGCTGTTAAGTGAGCTGTTTCTCCAGATTCTGGGATTGTTCTCCTTCATGCCAGGATATCCGAATTTGAGATTGCCTTGCAGTCTTCCGCACTGGTAGGTGTAAATCCAGCGATATTGAGTATCTGGACGTTCGGCGATGTCAATTTCAGGCAGCGTCCAATTTTCCTTTTTGGGCACGATAGTGCCGATTTCGCCAGGGAAATAATAGCGGACGCCAGCAAAGCGCTCCAAAAACTCATATACGCCAAATGTGCTTGCCCACTGCTGTTTTCCTGCACTGTTGGTGTCACAGCCAGTGATGAAAATGCGATTCCCATCCGTCTTGATGTAGAATCCGTCCCTGTCAAGTTTCGCAGGATCCAAGCCAAGCGCCTTGGATTCTGGGCAGACTCCAATGTAGAAGGCAGGCACATTGCCTGACGCCTTGGCAACGGCTTTGACCTTAAGGCCCGTAATCTTATGCAGCTTGTCAATAAGCTCGTCCGCCGCCTTGCCAGCTGCGGACACCGAAGGCCTGACGACCTCAAAACTGGCCTTGCCGTTCTCGCAAAGGGTTATGG
>JAFZZD010000388.1 GCA_017615955.1 Victivallales bacterium | reverse complement strand
GGGGTTACGCATGGTCGTGCCCTGCGGGCACTAGCCGCTTCGCGGCTTCCATTTACCTACCCTCATGGGGAACATAGCCTATTCATTATTACCCGAAAATGGACACAATGCGCAATTATTGTCCAGTGCAAGGCAGAAGTTCTTGTAAATGTCCAGCAACCCCTGTTGCTGGCATGTGCTTTTCACAAGGTCCTTGATTCTGCTAGGTGGCGTCATAAACCTTGCGCTCGCCTCCTTGGTCAACCTGTTTCCCGATCTTGGCAACATTGACATATATGTCCTTTTTCCCAAATCCACATATTTCTCGTTTCCCTCAATCTCGCCAATTGCCGTGATGAATGGCAGCACTATGTTGCACGCCAATTCTGCAATCCTTTCCCTTCCCAGCAAATCAGCTCCAGGTTTGATAATGCTCTCAAAACTTGTATAATTCCTGAAGATTGTATCCTTGTTGTTCAATGCATTTATTTTTTTCAGCAATTCCTGTGTCGAACTACAATTTGCCGCTAGACTTCTAACCCATGCCGATGGCGTCCAATCTGTTATTTTCAATAACTCAATTCCTGCTGCAAGACGCCTCCATGGCCTGTTATATGGCCTGCTTTCCGTGTTGTCCCATTCAATATCAAGTTTTCTCCTCTGCCCTATCCTCCACCAAGCATCCCATAAAGAATCTACATATTCGGCCATTTGCTCATCCATCCTGCATCTAGTAGTGTCTGGAATCATATTTGCTGTTCCAAATATCAATGCTTCCTTCTCCAGATTCCCTATTTCACTTGACTGCAGTACCCCAATATCCAATGACTCTGCAATTATATGAAATTGTTTCCTGTTGTTCTTGTATCCCAATACATCAAAAATCCCCTCCAGTAGCGCCCTCTCCTCCCCTTTCTTTTCTATTTCACGCCTTATGTTGCTGACTTTAGAACCATATCTGGCTAGACCCGCTGCTTCCAACAGTCTCCTTACCTTACTATCCTCTGTCATCGCCCACCTCAACGCGCATTCCCCTTTTCCAATTTTGTCAGCGTATGAATATCTTGATTCCTCCAGTTCCCATAGCAGCCTCCTCCAGTCCTCGTCCACATATTTGCTTATCACAAGGATTGGCATCCTTCCATCCAACTGCGGCATGTCATTCTCCCACACCACATGCATTATCACATTTCCATATCGTTCATCCCCCTCATGCCCATGCCTGTACCAGTCACTTCTTCGTTTATGTATCTCCACATCACCACTGCATAATTTTCCGTTTATTAAAATCGATGCATTATGGAAGTCCGGTCCTGCACCATTGTTCCATATCCCGTTCGACAGTACCCTTATACTACTTCCATCTTCAGTTGTTAATTCCCCTTCCAACTTTTGTTCATTCCATATCGTCTGGAGAAATCTTTCGTTGAAGTCAAAGTCCCATTCCGTCTTTTCCATCACTGTATCCAATTCCCTTTCTTTTCTCTCGCAGGCTATTTTCGCCACATACCTGTATATTCTGTATTTTTCTACTAGATTTTCCATCTTATGCTTTCCTATCTATTGCACTATTTTATCTTTTTTGTATTACTTACATTCTCAATCTCTTATATAACGTAATCATTATGATTTTCTTGTATCGTATTTTATAATTTCATCTATATTTCTTATTTTCAACTAAATATGCTATTGCCCATTTTGCTCCTGCCCTCCCATCCCAAAGCAATTACTACACTAAATTATAATTTAATATAATGCATTATAGTGTAGTATAGTATAGTTTAATAATACCAATATAGGAGGAGTAGAAGCCCAAGGGAATTTGCAAAATGCGGCGATTGGGTTATCTTACGGCAAACTTTTGTTATAATTAATATGAAACACGCGTACGCAGACAAGCAGAAACACAAATGAAGAAGAACGTCGCCATGGTAGATGAACTTGGACCTCTGTTTGAGGAACAGGTGCTGCGGCTTCAGGAAAGTCATTTCATGATCCTGTATTGGGCTACGCAGAGCGAAGGGCGAGGCTACAAATACAACATAACCAATGCCTTTGACGACATGAAGCAGGCAGGGCTGACACGAACAAAGCAGACCGCAGTCTCATCCGTCTTTGCACTTTCCACACTGTGTTTCATTGACATTAGGGACGAGCATAATAGAAAGAACATATACATAACCCGCTATGGTGCCCGGGCGCTTGAGATGATGGTCAAGAGAAACCTGTTCAAGCCACAGGCATCGGCATATCTGGAGAACTTGCAATGACAATTGGCATCGGCGGTGCAGGCTGCAAATTAGCCGTGGAACTGGACAATGAAGCAGTACTGGTGAACGTGTCCCAGGTGGAGCTTAACAAGGTCCAGGGAGGCTCGGAGAGAATATTGGCCACCGTAAGGGCGGAGCATGGCCAGTTCCGAGGCTCCAGGAAAAACCCCGAAATCGGGCATGATGCATACGAATCAATCAAGAGAGAGCTTCAGGCAGCCATACGCGGCAACAAGGTGTTCAGCTCCACGGGTGGCGGAACAGGAAATGGTATAACCTCCGGGATACTCAATGACCTTGCGAAGGCGGAGAACATCAGCACAGCGGACAAGACATTCTTCGGCATCGTGCTTCCATACGCAGGGCTGGAATCATCGGAATTCGTGGACAATACCATCGATTTCCTTACAGGTCCGCTTACAGAGGCAATCGACAGCGGAAACACAGGAAACATAGTGCTTTTCAGCAACAAAGACAAGTTCGAAAAGGAAATAGCGGAGGATGTGTTCAACACAATGCTGATAGATTCCCTCAAGGTTTTTCTTGCAATACCAGACAAGAATGAAATGTACCGCCTTAGGGACGGGCATATCGACCATGAGGACTTTGCGCTTTACATTTCAAAACCCTATTTCAACTATTTCACCAGCTTTGACTACGAGCCATCAAAGGACTTCGAGGCTCAACTGGACGCAAACATGAACACATTGCTTCTTGAGCCAGACAATGCCATCGAGGCTATGTTCCTGCTGGAGATACCCCAGGGCAGCGACCCCACTATCTTCTACAGTGTGCTTCGCTATTTCAACAGCAAGGACGTGACTCCCATATACAGCGTAATAGAGAATCCATCATTGAAAAAACCGTTCATCACAGTCTCGCTGCTGTATTCGCGCAAGCCCGATGAATTGCTGGAGGACTTCAACAGAATAAGCGAGCATCACGCGCAGGTGAAAGTGAAGAAGTCCCTGGACCAGTATGTTCCTATGCCAAAGCTTGCAGTTAATATGGAGGACGAGGCCAAGAAGGCCGTAAGCAAACGTACAGACGTCCAGGAAGACGTTCTCGCAACTTTGCGTCGTATTGGAAAACTATAAGGCTCGGCTCTTGAAATGAAGACGGATACTGATAGAATTGACGCAAGCATGACCGCACAGGGTTTGACCACAAGGAATGTGGAACTTGAGGAAAAAACCAAGGTGATGACACCCAAGGGGGGCAGGCAATATATCTCCACCAGGAAGAAGACTATTGACCATGCAGCCATCAAGCGCAACGCGCAGGACAAGCCATATAGCATTGAAAGCGAACTGGCGAAAGGGGCGGAAAGCGTCCTGTACATTGGTGATTTGCAGGGACAACAGGTCTGCATCAAATGCGTCAGGGGCTTTTTGAACAAAATCATAGGCGACAGCGCCACAAGACGCCAGGAGGAGAGGCTGGAGAAAGTCTCCTATCGCACAAAGGTCAGGCACATCATGAATGAATACGAGGTGTCAAAACTTGTCTGCACAGATACCGATGACACGCCGCTTGTCCATATCTACGCCCTGCGCAAAGTCAAGAAATTCGGTCTGGAATTGGGATACGACCTGATAATGGAATATCTTACGGGCCATGACCTGGCGGACAAGTCATTGACAAAGAGCCTTTCTGTAGAGGACAAGATAGATGTGTTTGCGCAGGCAGTAAAGGCAATATGCTATTTCCATAGCAAACGCCTCATACACCTGGACATAAAACCCTCAAACTTCATCCTCAACAACGGGCGCGTCAAGCTGATTGACTTCGGTGTATCAGTGGGGGACGGATTCAAGCCAATGGCAATAACAGGAACAGGCGGCTACCTCTCGCCAGAACAGATATGCAAGGCACCCTTAAACGGAGCAACAGACGTATTCGCCCTCGGAGTGGCATTCGCCGTGTTCTTTGGAGCAAAACCTCTTAACCAGCCTCAAAGCAGCCTGGTGCAGAAACAATTTCGTTCAGACGCCAAATACCACCTTGAAAAAGACAACAGGCCTAGCATTCTGGACATTCCAGATCTGGACGATTATCCTGAACTGCAGGAAATAATAAGGGAATGCACAATACCCAGAAGAGATCTGCGCATAAACAGCAGCCAGGGTCTTCTCCTAAGGATAAAAGACTGGGCAAAATCAAATAACATCACTCTTCCGTCGCTGGCAAACAGCTAGCAGGTGCTCCTACAATGTCAAGGACAATCTGGATAATCAGCGGCGAGACTTCTGGCGACATGTACGGGGCCGCCCTGGCAAAAGAGCTTTGGGAGCGCCAGCCAGGATTGACCATAAAGGGAATGGGCGGCACCGCAATGCGCGAAGCCGGGGTCGAAATAATGGTGGATTCCACTGAACTCGGCGTGGTGGGCATAGTCGAGGTGCTCAAAAGCATTTTCTTTTTCATAAGACTGCTGAAGGACATGGCACACCGTGCCGCAGAGGAACGCCCCGATGCGGTAATCCTGATTGACTATCCTGGCTTCAACCTGCGACTGGCACAACGCCTTCATAAGGCAGGCATCCCTGTGATCTACTACATCAGCCCCCAGGTCTGGGCATGGAAGAAAGGCAGAATCAAGACCATCGCGAAATGCGTGCGCAGAATGCTTTGCATATTCCCGTTCGAGCCAGCTGTCTATGAAGGAACTGGGCTTGATATCAAATTCATCGGCCATCCATTGCTGGACATACTGGCTCCTTTACGCAAAAGCGATATCCAGCGCGATGAAAAACTGGTGCTGCTGCTGCCTGGAAGCCGCTCCAACGAACTCAAGGCACTGCTTAAGACCTTTGTGCAGACAGCCTTGCTACTCAAGGAAAAACACCAGGAACTGCATTTCACAATCCCGCTGCCACGCGAGAAAACAAGAAAACTTGCGGAGCGGCTCCTGGAGGAATGCAATCTCAATGAAGAGCAAAGGAAATGCTTCCAGATAAGCGTCGGCGACACCAGGCAGCAGATGAAAATGGCAATCGCAGGCATTGCCGCCAGCGGGACAGTTACCGTGGAGGCCGCCATGCTGGGCTTGCCATTGGTGGTATCCTACAAGGTCAGCTGGCTCACATATCAAGTGGCAAAGGCACTGGTTAAACTGCCGTCAATCACAATTGCAAACCTGGTGACAGGGCAGACTGTCTATGAGGAAAGACTTCAATACGATGCTGTGCCAGACAAGCTGGCAAGTGCGCTTGAAGACATTCTTCCAGGCGGTTCACGAAGACAGACTTGCCTGGATGGCATTGAAAAATGCGTGAAAATGCTTGGAGAAGACACAAAGGCAAGCGCCAGGGCGGCTGACGCCGTCATCGAGGTGCTTGAGGGCAGGGCAGGGGACTTATGAGCGAAGACAACATTGGCATAACAGTTCTGGGCAGTGGCAGTTCCGGAAATTGCACAATCATCCAATACGGCGGCACGGCAATAATGGTGGATGCCGGCTTCAGCGCACGGGAAACCCAAAGGCGCCTGCAACTGGCAGGACTGGAGGGACTGCATGTCAACGCTATTCTTGTCACCCATGAGCATGACGACCACGTAAAGGGACTTCGCGTGTGTGCAAAAACCCTTGACGCCCCTATATTCGCCTCCATGAAATGCGCACAGCAAATGCGCTGCAAGGACGAGCGTTTGCGCCAAATGGCGACTTTCGCGCCTGGCGGGACATTTGACATAGGCTCCATCACAGTCTGCCCATTCTCCATTCCACATGACGCCTCGGATCCCGTGGCATTCTCATTCATCTGCGGCAACAGGAAAATCGCCATAGCAACCGACATCGGCTACGCCAGCTCCATGGTGGAATACCAGCTCAGGGAGTGTACGGCTCTGGTATTGGAAAGCAACCATGACTTGAACATGCTGGCTGCTTCATCCCGCCCATGGCATCTCAAGCAGAGAATAATGGGCAGACAGGGACACCTCAGCAACGAGGCCAGCGCACAGCTTCTTGCAGATGTGGCCTCCGACTGCACAAGAAACGTCATCCTTGCACACATCAGCAGAGAGTGCAACCAGGAGAAAATCGCCTTCGACAGTGCACAGCAATGCCTCCAGAACATTGACAGGCCAGACATCGCCTTGCAGGTCGCACACCAAAACAGACCAATAGAAACGCTTTGGTGCTAGCTAGTACTTAATGATTTAGAATTACTTACCCAGAGAATCCTGTACTTTCGACAGCAGCTCATCCTTGGAAGGCAAGGGAGCATAATCCGCTATTTTATCCCTGTCCTTATTGAAAAGCACTGCGCATGGCAACTGGGAAACGCCAAAATAGCTGCGCACGTCATCACCGGCATTCTTGATATGCAAGACAGAGCAGCGCCCTGACAATGCGGTGCGTAATTCATCTGCGAATGAAATATCCTGCTCTGCGCCAAAGAGATACAGGGCTGGCAGGTCCATGTCCACTGCGCCGGAAAGTTCCGTGTCAGCTGGCAGGCTTGTCTTCTGCACTGGCCTTGGTTCCTGCCTGTAAGCCTGCCCTGCCTTGCGGGCATGCATATACATGAAGAAGCAGACCGCCAATGCCACCAGAGGATATATGTAAGCCCTGGCTCCAAGTTTGAATTTATATTGCATAATAAAAAAAAACGCGGCGCTTTCGCGCCGCGCATTTGACAATCAGCTACCTAGGGCGCAAAGCAGGACGCCCGCAGCCACAGCAGAACCGATGACACCCGACACGTTGGGTCCCATTGCGTGCATCAGCAGGAAGTTCTGGGGGTCTTCCTCAAGGCCAATCTTGTTGACGACACGGGCCGCCATTGGAACGGCGGAGACGCCAGCCGCGCCAATCATCGGGTTGATCTTGCCGCCAGAGAGCTTGCACATGATCTTGCCCATGATCACGCCGCCTGCGGTGCCGACTGCGAATGCAACCAGACCAAGAAGCAGGATGCCCAGGGTCTCGAAATTGAGGAACTTGTCCGCCGAAAGTTTGGAACCCACAGACAGTCCCAGGAAAATGGTGACTATGTTGATGAGCGCATTTTGCGCCGTGTCGCTCAAGCGGTCTGTGCACATGGACTCCTTAAGCAGATTGCCCAGCATCAGCATGGAGATTAGTGGAGCTGCGGAAGGCAGAAGCAGGCAGCACAGCAGTGTGATCACGATTGGGAACACAATCTTCTCCAGTTTGCTGACCTTGCGCAGCTGGCTCATGCGTATGACACGCTCCTGTTTTGTGGTGAGCGCCTTGATGATGGGTGGCTGGATGATTGGAACCAGCGCCATGTAGGAATATGCCGCCACGGCAATTGACCCCAGCAGATTCGGTGAAAGGCGGCTGGAAAGGAAGATGGCAGTAGGCCCGTCAGCGCCGCCGATGATGCCTATGGAGGCAGCGTCCTTGATTGAGAAATTGATGACGCTGTCAGGCGTGAGGGAGCTGATGAGCACTGCACCGAACAATGCGGCAAAAATGCCCAGCTGCGCCGCGCCGCCAAGGAGGCAGGTGATTGGGTTTGCAATCAGGGGACCAAAGTCTGTCATTGCGCCAATGCCCAGGAAAATGAGCAGTGGGTAGATGCCCCAGTTGACGCCGTTGAAAAGCATGCCCAGGATGCCGTCTGGCTCTGCGATGCCCGCCAATGGGATGTTGGACATGACTGCGCCGAAGCCGATGGGGAGCAGCAGCAGTGGCTCGAAGCCCTTGATAATGGCAAGATAGATCAGCACCAGTCCCACCAGAATCATGATGATGCGTCCCACGCCCAAAGTCCATTCCAACTGGGTCTGCTTATAGAACTCGCAAATGCCTGTGCTTTCCCACAGTTTCATGAACATGTCGGAAAGTTTGAGTTCCTTGCTGGAACTAGGTGTGACTGAATCGTGTGAAATCACCTGGGGTACCATGGTGAACATGACTGTGCCCTGATAGATGGTCTGCCCTGCAGAAATGCCTACAGAGCGCACATTGCAGCCCATGGCGGCCTTGACTTCGGCCTTGCTGCGGGACGGCACATTCTCCATGCCATTGGCCTTGAGAACAGCCTCGTCACCCTTTTTGATTTTCAGGATGCACATTGTGCGTCCTGGATTAAGGTTCATTCCAACGCGGGTGGACACCTGGTACACCACTGCGGGCGTAGGCCATACGTATTTGACTTGCAGCAAGCCGTTTTCCTGTTCCACGCGGAACACGCTGTCCTGCGTCATAGTCTGCAGGCTACCGCTGTTGTATGCCCCTTCCGCAAGGGGCTTTTCCAGCGTTTTCCCATCGCAGTTGGGTGCTGCAGTATCCGCCACGGCGAATATTGAACAGCACAGCATCAATGCGACAAGAAGAAAAGAAACGCTATTCTTCATGGTTGTCTTCCTTGTTAATTATTACAGTCTAAAAATCTGCGTAAATCTGTGATAATCTGTGGATTAAATGACAGCCACGACCTGGTCGCTTTCCACGGTATCGCCCTGCGCCACGTTGATGGCGGCCACTTTGCCGTCAGCCGTCGCCTTGATGGACTGCTCCATCTTCATGGCCTCGATCATGATGATGTCATCGCCCTTCTTGACGACGTCGCCCACATTCACCAGGACGCGCAGCACAGTGCCCGGCATCGGGGCCTTGATTTCAGTGCCGCCTGCCGCTGGTGCCGCAGCCGCTGCTGGTGCCGCTGCCGGTGCCGGTGCCGCAGTCACTACTGGAGCCGCGCCAGCTGGAAGCACGTCCACGCGATAAGTCTTGCCATTGACAACTACTGTATAAGATCCTGATGCATTGTTCATATTGCCTTCCTTATTTGATTTTGGTTCTTCTTTCTTGTCGGTTACAAAACGGCATCCCATCGGGCGGGCGCCCTTCAGGAACTTCAGGCCCTTGGGGTCTGCAGCCTCGTCGCATGTTGCGATGATCATCACATTCTCGTCTGTGATTTCCAAGCCGTTCTCCTTGAGCACCTGTTCGGCGTGCTTGCGTCCCAGTTTGGGATTGCGGTCGTTCAGGTCCCGTGGATTTTCGGTGGTGGGTTCCATGCCCAGCTGCTCGGCGGCCAGCTTCACGACTTCAGGATCTGGCTCCGCTGGAGTCTTGCCAAAGTATCCCAGCACCATCTTGCCATATCCAGGGGTGATCTTCTTCCATGGCCCCTGCATCACATTGGCGAATGCCTGCTGGAAATAGAACTGGGAGACTGGCGTGACGGATGTGCCGAAACCGCCCTTCTCCACGACTTCGCGCATGGCGGCGACCACTTCAGGGAACCTGTCCAGGCACTTGTTGTCTCTCATCATCTGGGTGTTTGCGGTCAATGCGCCACCAGGCAGGGGGCACATGGTGATGAGCGGATTTGTTGCTGTTGCCTCCGGAGGCATCATGTACTTTGCCATGCAGTCCTTGAAGACGGCCTCCACCTTGAGGATCTTGTCGGGATCGATGTCCAATGTGTAGTCAGTGCCCTTGAATGCGTGCCACATTGTGAGGATGTCGGGCTGCCCTGTGCCGCCTGACATTGGCTGCATGGAGAGGTCGATGATCTCCGCGCCACCCTCGATGGCCGCCATATAGCAGGCAACGGACATGTCGGCGGTGTCGTGGGTATGCATTTCAATGGGGCAGTCCTTCTTGCCTGCGGCATCCAGCATTTCGCGGGTGCGCTTCACGGTTTCCTTTATGACGGATGGCGGACAGGTGCCTGACGCGTCCTTGAAGCACAGTGAGTCAAATGGCATTCCAGATGCCAGGATGTCCTCCAGTATGCGGCAGTAGAATTTAGGCGAGTGCGCCTCGGTATTCATGTTGGGTGGGAGTCCCATCATGGTGATGGTGGTCTGGTGCTTGAGGCCGGCATTGTGTATGCAGGTGCCGGAGTAGCTGATGTTCCTGATGTCGTTCAGAGCGTCGAAGTTGCGGATGGTGGTCATGCCGTGCTTCTTGAACATCTTGGCATGCAGGTCGATGATGTCGCTGGACTGGGATGAAAGCCCCACCACATTGACGCCGCGGGCCAGTGTCTGCAGGTTCACATCGGGTCCCACTGTCTTGCGTATGGTGTCCATTGAATCGAAGGCATTTTCGCCGCAGTAGAAGAATGGGCTCTGGAAACGTGCGCCGCCGCCGACTTCAAGATGTGTGAATCCTGCCTCGACAGCCGCCTCGACTGCGGGCAGAAAGTCCGCAGTGATCACTCGCGCGCCAATTACCGACTGGAAACCGTCCCTGAAGGAGGTGTCCATAAAACGGATCTTACGTGTCATTCTTTGTTACTCCTTGTGTTTCTATCTGGAATTATGATGTAGTACAGCGGCGATGGCGGCCACGATCTCCTCTGCGTCGTCATCTTTCTTGGCGGCGGGCTTTGCGGCTGGCTTCTTGGCCTTGACTTCAGGTTCTGGTACAAGATGATTGAAGTTCTTGGTCACCAAAGAGGACAATTTCGTGCAGAATATCTGCACTATGAGGAACACAAAGGTCATTCCCATTCCCGCCAGCAGCAGGATGAACGCCGACTTAATCAACGTGACATCATTGGGATTCATAACAAAACATCCTTACTTTTTGCATCGTTGTTTACAAATCTAACTAAAACTGCGGGAATATACCCCTTTTTACTCGTTTTGCTAACCGAAATTCCATAGTTTTCATGGCGAATAATCAAAATTGCTGTTAAACCAACAACATTTGTCCAATATTATTCGTACGCTATGTTCCCCGTATGGTTAGGTAATTGAAGCCGCTAAGCGGCTAGT
>JAFZZD010000387.1 GCA_017615955.1 Victivallales bacterium | reverse complement strand
GCGTACAGTCGAATCGCTGAAATTCGGCACATTCCAGATTATAGTCAATTCTGAGGACCGGATCCTTGCCATGCACAACAGCCCTGGCTATGGGCTGGCGTCAACGGACTGGAAGCACAACGCCAGGATCAAGTCAACTGTTGGAAACCAGCTCTGGACGCAGGAGATGGCTTTCCCGCTGAAGGAAATGGGAGTGACGGGCTCCCCTGAAGGTGACTGGCGCATACTGGTATGCCGAAACTATGGCATAGCCCCAGTTTATCAGGCCCCGATGACCGATGCTGGCGGCTTCATGGACCCCAACTCCTATTCCGTCTTCCATCTGTCAAAGGGCTGCCTTGCGACGCAGCAGCTCTATTCAGGCGAGGCCAGGCTGCCCCTGCTGTTCCGCGTCGCAAACACGGGTGACAAGCCAGCGACTACGGAATTATCCTTTGCCTTGTCCGACGGCAAGGAGCTCTCGCTTTCCAGGAGGCTGGACATTGCCCCAGGCGATGTTGCCGAAGAGGATTTCACGCAGGAATGCGCTGAGGCAACAAAGTGCAGTATTTCAATGAAGGCGAATGGATGGAACAGGAAATTCACCTGTGTCCCGCCACAGCTGCCGATATGGCGCAACACCGAATCATACCAGACGCTGTTCTGCAGCATGGAGGCAGGGAAGGCTGACATCGTCGATTATGCCGCCGCCAGTGACACGATAGTCAAAAGAAAGACCGATGTGGAGATTCCTGCTGTGCAGGGGCCCGTGGCAACACGCAAGGTACAGGATTTCACTGGCATGACCGTCCTGTTCCCGAATACAAGGCTGACTTCGCCTGGCGCCGTCTCATTCTGGATGAGGGTAGCCGAGCCATTGCCCAAGGACAAGCCATACCGCAGATTCTTCGGCACGGATTTCAAGCCGAATGGCTACATCTTCTTCCAGGAGCAGAAGGACGGCGGACTCCTGATCGGAGCACAGTATTTCGGACCGAGCAACAAGGCACCAAAGATCATGCTCCTGGGGCGCAGACCCCAGCCAGGACAGTGGATGCACATTGCAATCAACTTCCTGCCTGAAACAATTGAGGTCTATATGAACGGCATTCGCCGCGGCATCCTGCAGCACAAGTTTCCAATAGACTTTTCAAAGGTGGGAGGACCTGAACTCTGCAATGGCGCATTTGCGGACTTCAGCATATACTCCCGCCCCTTGAGCGTAGGGGAAATCACAATGATGGCCCAGGGAGACAAGCCTGTAACCGGCAACGTGTGCTGGTACCAGAGCCTGAACAAGGCCGTGGTGGATCTGGTGCTGGGCTGCAAGGCAGTGCCCGAGAGGAAACTGCAGCTGCAAGTCAGAGACGCCAATGACAAGATGCTGGAAAATTTCACACTTGACTTCAGCAAGGGCTACATCAACGAGGACAATGGACGCGAAATGGCGACTTTGCGGGTGGCACTGCCTTTGAGCAGGAAACTGGCCGACGGCAAATACGCGTTCTTCCTGTCCAAGGTCAATTCCGACGCGCCGCTGCTGGAGAGGACCTTCCAGGTCAAGGGCTATGCCTGGCTCAACAACCAGATCGGCAAGGCTGACAGGCTTATCACTGGCTTCACGCCTCTCCAGCGCAATGGAAACAGGCTGTCGGCAGTGCTAAAGGAAATGACATTGGGCAGGAACGGGCTGCCTGAGGCGATAAGCGCCAATGGCGGTGAGGTTCTGGCGCGTCCAGTGGAAGTCATAGCCGAGGCCAATGGCAGGAAACTCGCCTGGAAATGCCAGGCGCCCAAGTTCACCAGCGAATCTGAGACAAGCATC
>JAFZZD010000386.1 GCA_017615955.1 Victivallales bacterium | reverse complement strand
TCCAGCGGGAGGAAGGTCATATCGTTGAAGTTCCTGCCGCTTATCTGCTTCCGGTCGCCATCGGTGCTGACATACACGAAATGGTGCCCGTCCTTGTCAATCACAGCGGACCTTGGTATGAAAAGCCCCTCAACGTAATTGGATACCTTCACCTTGATGTCCGCCGACATGCCTGGATGGAAGCGCACGCCCTGCCCGTCAAAATCCACGGCGGCATTGAACATGATGACCTCGGAATCGCCACTTCCCGCCGCAATTGGGTCTATGGTGTTTCTGTCCTTGCCGATTGCGCCCAACTGCCTGATCTTGCCAGTGAATACCTTGCCTGGAAAAGAAGGCACCGTCATTGTAACTGGCATTCCAACCTTAAGTTTCGGAAAGTCCGCCTCGTTCACCACCAGTTTCACCATCATGTCAGACGGATCTATGATGTGCCCAACCACATCCTCCGGGCGTTTTTCATCGCCAACCTGCACTTCACGGGAAAGACCACCAGCAGTCCAGTCCCTATAGACCAGCAACTTGAACACGCCATTGCATGGCGCATACACGCTGGCATTGTCAATCTGCTCCTGCGCGTGGGCAATCGTGAACTTGATTACCTCCAGGTTCTGCTCCTCAGCGGAAATCTGTGTTTCAATACCCTCTAGACGGCGCTTGCGGCGCTGTCCTATGCGCTCCAGATTTGACTTTGCACGCTCCACGGCCTTGCGAAGTTCCACACGGCGCTCATCGGATATGCCCTTCCTCTCAATCTGGTTCTTCAGTTTCAATTCCTCCAGCACCGCCTTGGCATTCTCCAAGGAACGCTGATATGGTTCCAGAGCAGAGATTGTGGTGTATCCCTTGTCGAACATGCGCTTTTCACGGTCGTATGTGTCCTGTGCGTCATCCACATTCAGCTGCGCCACCAGTTCATCCAGTTCCATGATGCGCAATTGACGCGCGTTTGGCTGCGCCAGTTCCTCGCTTTCCTCCAGCATGGCATGGCGTAGTTTTTCCTCGAATTCCTTTACGCGGTTGTCTTCGCGGAACTTCACCAGCTCATAATAGGCACGATTTTGCTCCAAAGCCAACTCCGATGCGTCCAAATTGCTTTCCTGGTTCTCTATTTCCTCCTTGGCATTGGTGTCGTCAATTGCAAACAACAAATCTCCCTTCTTGACTTCGGCCCCCTGCTTGGCAAGTTCAGTTATGCGCCCTCTGGCACGGGCCACTACTGGCACGGAGCGTGAACTGTCCAGCACGCCGCGGAATGACAGCGTCAAATGCTCCTTGCTTGCCTCGCACTCGTATTCTGTCCAAGTATATTGCTCCTGACTTTCATCACCGCCAAAGGCAATTATGGCGCACCACACCAGCAGCACGGCAAAGATAAGCACGCACAGCCCAATCAGGTAGTCCCGTCTATTTAATTTGCGTATCTTCATTTGTTGATTGGGAAATACACCTCGCCAATAAGACCTGGCTTCAGCTTGACCGTGCCAGGATGTATGTTAATCC
>JAFZZD010000385.1 GCA_017615955.1 Victivallales bacterium | reverse complement strand
TGCGTGAATCCCTACATAATCCACCAGGGCTGCGAGTTCTACAAAAAGCAGTGTGATGACATAGTCAAGGCATGGAGCAGCAAGGTGAAAGAATTGCAGGTATGGCATTATCTCATGCCATACGACAGCGCACCATACGCAATGCCGCACATCATGTACGAATGGCACGCACGCTACCCCCGCATCAAATCCTCCTTCCTGGAATTGAACAATTCACGCAGGGGCCTGCCATATCTGCCGAAGAACCTTAGCACTGGCATGACGTACGACCTGCCCCAGACACACCTTAACCTGTACTTCTCCATGAAGGCGATGGCTGGCGAAAAAATGGATGTGGACGCGGAGCTTGAGCTATACTACAAGTACTTCTGGGGACCAGCAGCCGTCCCAATGAAGCGCTTCTGCGAGACACAGCAGAATGCCTGGGAGAAGATGAAAGTCAAGAAGTCTGGAGACAGCACATACTCTAAATTCACGGGAAAGGAGCTTTACGAGGAAATATATCCGGCAAACATAGTGAAGACACTGAATGACTGCTTTGCAGAGGCAAAGAAGCTGGCTCCAGAAGGCAGCATCTACGCAAAGCGCCTGGACTGGATCTACATGGGATACCTCAAGGCATTCACAGAAAACGCAAACGCATACGCCGAGGAACTCAAGCACTGTAAGGACTTGGTTCTATTCGACAAGGACACGGAACCTGTCATTGACGGAAAGCTGGATGACGATTTCTGGAATGGACTGGAGACATACTCGTTCCAGAGAAACGATTCCCCACTGCCAGCGAACTACGCCACAAAGCTGAAAGTCGCCGTCACCAAGGACAAATTGTTCTTTGCCGTGGATGCCGCAGACCCGCACGCCAAGAACCAGAAGTGCAATTCAACTGTACACGATTCCAGTGTGTTCACTGACGACTCCATTGAATTCTTCATCAAGCCAGGCGACAGGAAGGCAAAGAAAATCTTCAATGCCACGGTGAATGTACTTGGCACTGTGCAGGACTATGTGGGTGGAGACCGCAAGTTGGATGTCAGCTATGAATCAGAGATTGAGGTCAAGGTTGTACGTGGCGATGCTGGCTACACTATGGAGGCGGCAATCCCATTGAAGAACCTGGAGATTCCTGAAAATGGCGAGTTTGGCCTGAATGTCTGCCGCAACAAGAAGAGCGGCGTGGGAGAAACCCACGAGCTTTCCTGCTGGAGCTGCACATACGGCACATTCTGGAACTTTGAGAAAATGCCAAGAGTGACACTTTCATCCAGGGCGGACGCCTTTGCAGAGGACTTCAGCAAGGAGAAGAAGGTGTACATCGGAGTGCGCACCAGACCGAATGAGCAGAATGGGCCGGTCGTCAAGGAGGGTGCCCGCTACGAGTACAAGGATGGCGTGATCACCCTGTTCTACACGTTGACCCAGGATAATCACAAAACCGATTACGGCACATTCAACGTCCCCATGAAGAAGAATGTCGCCAATGGCGCAAAGTACATTGAAATCCGCTTCAGGAATCCAGATGAGGCAATGTCCCACACCATGACATGGAGCTACAAGGACGCAGAAGGGAAGACGCGCGGAGACTGGGTCAGATTCTGCACCAGCGAAAAGCACACCGATTGGCGCATCCGCACAATTGACATTCTCAATGACGGCTGGGGCGCAAAAACCCGCAGAGAAAAAGGGCAGCCCCCACTGCCTGAAGTGCAGACATTGCAGGGTATATCAATCTACAGCAATTCAAAGCATGACGGCAAGGAGCGCGGGATTGATGTGGACTACGTCAGATTCCATAAATAGTCTTGCCCCTGGCCGCGCGAAACAACAGCAGCCGTCTGGCAGTCCCGCGTCCTGATGCGCGGCCC
>JAFZZD010000384.1 GCA_017615955.1 Victivallales bacterium | reverse complement strand
GTAGTGGAGATAAAGTTCAGGGAGAAAGGCTACCTGGATGACATTGACGTTGCCATCATTGAGCAGAATGGCTTCAATGACTTCATCGAGAATGACGAGCTGTATTTTCGCGAGTTTGTTCATCGTGGTGGAATATGCCTTTTCATGCACCAGGACTACCGCCGCTGGGCAAAGTATTTCCTGCCAGAAGGCATTGGCTATCCAATTCTGGTGGACCGCTACATCAATACCATCACCTACACTGGCGGCGGCATTGCCAAAAGCTATATGATGCCCATAATCGAGCCAGCTGGAGAAGCGCTTTTCTCCATTCCTGAGAAGATCAATCCAGAGGATATGCTTTACTGGAAGCTGCAGACCAACAGCTTTGATATTGTGGGCCTAGCAAACAAGGACAGGGTGCCTGAGACTGTGATGACTGCGGCCACATCCTGCGCCGTGAATTGCGATGGATGGGAAATCCTTGGTTCCTATCAGGACGCAGTGGTGACGGAGGGCGCACTGGTGCTTCAGGCTCGCTATGGCAAAGGTCTGTATTTCATGAACCAGATCCTTTTCCCCGAAACACTGGATTGCACCGAGGCTGTGTTTGCGTTCTGGCACAAGTATGTGAAGAACCTGCTGGCGCACTTCGAGAGGCACATCAAGGGCGAGACTGCTGTGCTGCCGCCGAAACCTGCAAAGAAACTGGCGAAGAAGCGCAACTATCGCACGGCAATACACCTGCACGCCCTGGAATGGTACGGGGCGGACAATTCGCTGGGCGTCATCCAGGCATTGATGCGCCACCAGAAATACGACATCGCCACCATCGCAATCAAGGACGCCATTCCCTACGGCGGCAAATTGGATCTGGAACGCTACTCCGATGACAAGGTACTGCTCCTGCATGGCCAGGAATACCATCCGTTCCAGTGGACGGAGATGAACGCCGTCTGCGGTACCCACAACGCCTACCACTCGCTTGCAATGGGAATTGATGATGACGCATACACGCCTGAATTCACCAGAAGCCTGTTCAGCACCGAGGAGGCAATGGCATTTGTCAAGAATGCAATTGACTTCGTGCATTCGCACGGCGGCGCAATCTGCGCCACGCATCCTTATTTCGACTACTGGAAGGACTTTGACTATGATGGTGTGGACCATGAGCCAATCATCCCGTTGGCAGGCACCGACTACGAAAAGGCATACATGGCAGGAAAGCGCATTGCCATCATGAACTCCGTGGATATGTGGGGTGTGCAGCGTCTGCTGGACAATCCGGCCGCCAACTTCATATACATTGACGGCGATGTGAACCGTGACAGCTTTGTGGCCGCCGTCCGCGCTGGACATACCATTGCCTCATGTCATTTCTTGGAGGCGGACATTACGCTGGACAAGGCGCTTCCTGGCGACGAGGTGAAACTGGCGGATGCGCAGAAGGGCGTGGTCAAGGTGCATGCCGCGGCTTCCGAAGGAGCAAAGTGCGTTCAGGTGAGGGTGTATTCCGCTGACAAGCTGGTCGCCTGTGTGGATGTGGACAGCAACGCCATTGACGTGGAAGTGCCCTTGGCTGGCAAGTGCCTGGACAAGTTCGTGCGCGTGGAGGTGGAAGGCGAGCATCTTGGCGAGATGACCAAGGCCAAGAAGACCTTCAAGCCGCTGGCACTGTCCACTCCGTTCTATCTGGTGTAGTTTTGTAGATATGCGGCTTGCGTTGGCATTCATAATTGGATTGTGGCTTATGGCGAGTGCAGTTGATTACAGGGACTTCCAGCCTGCGGACAGCGGTCGCGCGGGAGAGAATGTGGAATGGGGCATGAGCTATGCCTTCAACAAACTGGACAAGTCAGGCGCTCCCCGCGTGCTTGTCATAGGCGATTCCATTTGCAATGGGTATTCTGGAGCATTGCGCACTGCGCTGGGCAAGAAGATGAACTATTCATTCTGGGCAAGCAGTCTTTGCGTGCGTGACCCGCTTTATTTCAAGACGCTTGATCTGGTGCTGGACGGACCGAAGCCGGACATCATACTGTTCAACAACACCCTTCATTCTGGTTCTGGAAATGACGAGGCCTGGCGTGTCGCGTTCACCCAGGCGCTTAAGTTCATCAAGGCAAAGCTTCCAAAGGCAAAAGTCATTGTGCTTAATGGAACACCTATGCGCAATGATGCGAAGTGGGTTGTGGAGAAGAATGAAATCGCGGCGCAGGTGGCCTCGCAGATGGGCTTGCCATTGATTGACTTGTATTCGTTCTGCAAAGACTGGGACAGAAATGTCGCCTGGAGGGACAATGCCCATTTCCAAATTGATTATATCAATAAACAAGCTGAATATCTTGCAGGTGAGATTATTAAAGCGGCGGAGGGGTTGCTGCCAGCAAAGGAAGTACAGCAGAAAGGTTCGGCTACAGGACCTGACGGTGAGATAAAATGAGTGACTTCAAGGCTACATTGCAATACAGAGTTCCGTATGCTGACACGGACCAGATGGGCTATGTCTATTATGCGAACTACTACATTTACTTTGAGCGGGGGCGCAACGAGTTGATGCGCGCCATGAACTTCACCTACAAGGAATTGGAGGACATGGGGATTGGCCTGCCTGTCATCGAAGCGCATTCCAACTACCGCAGTCCCGCCCGCTATGACGATTTGCTGACGGTGGAGGCGAGGCTGGCTGAATTCAAGGGACTGCGCATAATGGTGGCGTGCAAGGTGTTTCGTGGCGATGAACTGCTTGCAAAGGGCTATACCAGGCATGCCTTCATTGACATGAAGACAGGTCGCCCCATACGCATACCAGAGGAATTGCGGGAGCGTTTCGAGAAAGTGGTGAATCCCAGTGACTTGGAATCCTAGAAGCATAGAGAATAGACAACAATGAAGAAGAGCAACATACTAGTCGTTGTAATCCTGGCTTTGTCAGCGGTGCTGTTTGTGTCGGGTGTTGTAAAGAAAATCAGGCACAGTCGCGTGAGGCAACAGCAGCGGAAGATGCTGGCAGTCATACCAAAGGGCACTGCCAATATGTGGTGGGACACGGTGCGCCTCGGAGCGCAGGCCGCCGCTGAAAAGGGAAATGCGGACATGGTGTGGACGGGTCCCGAGATGGAGACAGATCGTGAAAAGCAGATACAGGCGGTGGACGACATGCTGGTCAAGAATGTGGACGCTGTCGTGCTTGGCCCCAACGACTTCAATGCCCTGGCCCGTTCAGTGGACAAAATCAAGGAGAAGGGCATTCCCTGCATAATCATTGACTCGCCAGTCAATTCGGAAAAATACGATGCTTTCGCGGGGACGGACAATTACCGCGGCGGCGCCGAGGCGGCACGCCGCCTAGGCGCCGTCCTGAATGGTCGCGGTACCATAATCCTGACGCATTTCGTGCAGAATTCCGCCTCCACGGAGGAGCGTGCCCGGGGCTTCAAGGAGACATTGAAGGCAGAGTATCCTGAGATGAAACTGGTGGCGGAGCAATATACGCTGGGCACTGTGGAGGATGCCCGCCAG
>JAFZZD010000383.1 GCA_017615955.1 Victivallales bacterium | reverse complement strand
TTGTTGTATCCGATGCCAGTGTAGCTCATGGTGTATGGCACGGAGTATTTGCAGTCCTTGTCAGGCATCACGGCCAGGACTTCCTTGTCCAGATGCTCCAGGCAGATCAGCTTGCTGTGGTCCAATTCGGCGAGCTTGCCGTTCTGCACCAGGGAATCCACCACATAGTGGCTTGGGAAAATGATGTCATACCCCGTTGCGCCAGCCTGCAATTTCGCAAACATTGCCTCATTGGAATCAAAGGTGTCATAGACTACACGGCAATTGTTTGCCTTTTCAAATGTTTGAATCAAATCGGGTGAAATGTAGTCAGCCCAGCAGTACAGATGCAATGTGGGTTTGGATTTGCATCCAGCAAACAAACCAAGCAGCACACAAATTGCAATTTGAGCCAGTCTTTTCATTTTCTTTCTTTTTCTCCATTTAATAAAACACCAATTATCACAACGCTTTCGGAACAGGCACTCATAATGCACCTGCCCCTACGGCAATACAACTAAGCCATCGAGCGTGCCTTGTCCGCCGCACGCTTGAAGCCTTCCCTTGCGGCGTCAATGAAGCGCTCATCAACGCAAAGAGCCAGCCTGATGTAGCCTGGGAAGCCAAAGCCACTGCCAGGCACCGCAAGAATGCGCTCTTCCGCCAGCAGATTCACAAAGTCCACGTCGCCCATGGTGCCTGGCACCTTCGGGAAGAAGTAGAACGTGCCAGCGGGCATAGTGTATTCGATGCCCGCATAGTCCAGTGCTTCAGCCATCTTGCGGCGGCGAATGATGTATGCGGAGGCGTCCGCCTGCGTACCAAGCGCGGCCATCATCAGGCGCTGTCCCAGGCATGGTGCGTTCACGAAGCCAAGAATCCTGTTTGTCAGCACCAGCCCCGCTATGAGGGACTGCACATTCAGCATCTCGGGATTCGCGGCAACATAACCAACACGCTCGCCAGCCAAAGCCAGGTTCTTGGAGAATGAACCAATGACCACGGTATATTTGTACAGCGGCAGCACAGGGGGCACGCTTGCGCCGTCAAACGCCAGGAACCTATAGGGTTCGTCCGAAATCAGGAAGATTGGGCGGCCATACTTCTCCGTTGCGGCATTCAGTATTGCGCCCAGTGCCTTCAGTTCGTCCTGACTGTAGATTACGCCAGTGGGATTGTTGGGCGTGTTCACAATGACTGCGCGTGTATTCTCGGTAATCGCCTTCTCGAAGCCAGCCAAATCCAGATGGAAGCCCTTGCTGGGGTCGGACGGCACTGGCTTGAGCACGCCGCCGTAGTTGCCCACATAGAAGCCATATTCCACAAAGTAAGGCGCGGGGCAGAGAACCTCCTCGCCCGCAGTCAGCACCGCGCGGAAGAAGGCGTTCAGCCCGCCAGCCGCGCCGCAGGTCAGCACCAGATTGCTGCCTTGCAGGGAAATGCCCTGCTCCTTGGAAAGATATGCGGCAAGTGCTGCACGGGCGTCGTCATAGCCCGCATTGGGCATGTAGCCCATGCCAGCCGGCTTGTTGACCTGCTCTGGCAGCGCGGCCAATGCTTCTACTATGGACTTTGGCGGAACCAAGTCTGGATTGCCCAGGCTGAAGTCGTACACATTCTCCGCGCCGAATTTCTTCTTCAGTTCAATGCCAGCCTCGAACATACGCCTGATCCAGGACGACGACTGCTGGAATTTTTCAATCTGTGGTGATACCAACTGCATCTATGCTTTCTCCTAAAATGACGATATTTACAAAAACGGCAAAATATACTGTATAACACCCTAAAGTCAATGTAAAATGAAGCATTTTGGTGGGCAAGTTTCCGCGCGGCCAGGGGCCGC
>JAFZZD010000382.1 GCA_017615955.1 Victivallales bacterium | reverse complement strand
GGCTACATTCGGTGTAAACATCTCTGGTCTGGAAGAATTGGACGAGGCCGTGCTGAAGATCATCAGGCAGTATTCTCTTGGGATGGTGTGCGTGTCCATGGGAGGGGAGGGCGCATATATCGCCACTGAAGAGCAGGCGTATTTCTGCCCTGCGCTGCAGGTTGATGTACGTTCCTTGCAGGGTGCGGGCGATTCCATGGTGGCTGGCATTTGCGCGGCATTGCAGCTGGGGCTGCCGTTGAAAGAGGTGCTGCACTATGGCGTGGCGGCCTCGTCTGCGTCAATTTCCCGCGAGGGCACCCAGCTCTGCACGGAGGAGACATTCCGCCCACTGCTGGCGCAGAATGTGGAGATACGTTGCCTGCGCGGCAATTGAATCACTGATTCAAGTACAACAAGACACTAATCAACCGATGCTTCCCTCAATACTGCCATTTGAACCAAATCGTGTGCTTCGCCTATATCTTGGAGGGTCTGGAATAGACAAGCTCTGCGGCAAGGAACCAGTTGTTGACAACCGCTATCCAGAAAACTGGATTGCCTCCTGCATCGAGGGCAATGGCAGGGCATATCATTCTCCTGGACATGGAATCAGCAAAATCCGTCTTGGCGGCGAGGTGGTAAGCTTTCCCGAATATCTAGCCGCTCATGCGGAGGAATTGCTTGGCGAAAGGCATCTGCGCAGGTATGGCGCAAATCCAGCAGTCCTGGTCAAGTTGCTTGATTCGGCGGAACAGCTGCCTATGCAGGTGCATCCGACCAAAGAGGATGCACTTCGCCATCTGGGGGCATCGTATGGGAAGACAGAGGCCTGGCTAGTGCTTGCGACCAGAAAGGTCAACGGCGAAGACCCATATTTGCTGGTGGGCTTCAACGAAAGGCTTGACAAGGAGACCTTTATGCGGGAATGCCAGGAGGGCCAGTTCAAGACAGGTCTCTCCATGCTGAACCGAATAGACGTCAAGCCAGGCGACACCATCATTATCCGAGGAGGCGTTCCCCATGCAATCGGGCCAGGCGTCACCATGGTGGAGGTAATGGAGCCAAGCGACTGGGTTGTGATTCCGGAAATCAACTGCTGCGGCGTGCAGCTCAATGAAAAGCAGCGCTTCATGGGCATTGCGCCCGAAATCGCAATAGGCATGTTTGACTTCACGCCGCAGACGCAGGAGCAGATACGCGCAAGATTCTCGCCTGCACCGAAAATCCTCCGCCAAACTGAGGAGGGCATTCTCCGTTCCCTGATTTCGCCAGAGGATTGCGAGCTGTTCTCGGCCAGTGAACTTGCCCTGGATGGGACGTGGCTGCTTGAAAACCAGGATGCTTGCGCAATTGGCATCATAACCGAAGGGGTGCTCTGCCTGGATGGTCTTTCCATGCGGGCAGGCGAGAATTTCTTCTTGCCATACGCCACCAGGACGCTCAATATCACAGGGCGCGGAAAAATGATAATGATAAGGCCCCCAAAGGCATGAAAGATGGAGATGGTGTTGAAATGATTGAATCTGGAAAGCTTAAAATCGGCTTGAACTACTGGGCCTCCGAGAATGCCACCAGGATGTGGAGGCATTGGAATGCAAGGGCAATCGAGGCGGACATGGCCGCCTTGGAGCAGCATGGCGTGGAACTGCTCAGGGTATTTCCGCTCTGGCCTGACTTCCAGCCAATAAGGCTCCTTCAATACGGAAGCTCCAGATCAGAACCCGTTGACAGGGAAGTCTGCCTCGGCGAGGATGAAATACCATTGCCTGACACACCTGTTGGCCAGGCTGGAATGGACGAGACCATGCTGGAGCATTTCCGTGAATTCTGCGACATCGCGCAACGCCATAACATACGTCTCATCGTGGCAATCATGACCGTGCACATGACAGGGCGGCATTTCGTTCCTCCTGCCATTGAGAACAGAGACCTCTTTACTGATCCATTCGCCCTGAAATGGGAAATCAAGTTCTACGACTGCTTTGTCAGAACCATGAAGGACCACCCTGCAATCGCAGTATGGGAAACTGGCAATGAGATGAACTACACTGCTCAAGTCAAGGACGCCAACCATGCATGGGTATGGACAAGGATAATGCATGACGTAATTCGCCTGGCGGACCCGTCACGCCCGATCGTGGGTGTCATGGCCGAGGGGCTTGACCCCAGAAAATCCAAGTGGCTTATTGCGGACCAGGGCGAACTGGCGGACTATGGGAGCGTTCATCGATACGACATACTCAATCCCGCCGCTTCGGACGGCTTCCTGCATATCAGAAATCTCTATCGCGCGGCGGCAGAATGCAGGATAATCTCCGACATCGGAGGAAAGCCCTGCTTCACGGAGGAGACTGGAAACTGGCGCAACATCGCTCTTTCACTGGAGGGCGTAGGGCAGACGGTGAACTGCCTGCTCTGGAATGCCTGGGCTGAAAATTGCGGGGCATTCCTCTGGTGGTGTGCCTTCGACCAGCAGGAACTCGATTTTGCCCCCTACCACTGGGGGGATTGGCCTGGGCTTGAGCATGGTGTCTTTGACGCCAGCAGAAAACCGCACCCAGCAGCAAAGGCGATGCTTGATTTTGGCAAGATGCTGAAGTCGCTGCCATTTGAGGCGTTGCCTGAAACAAGACCAGACGCAGTATGCCTGGTGGATGACATGGATGTGGCCTCCACATCGTATGTCCTGGCGAGGCAGGCTGGCATCAACCTGAGATTCCAGGCGGCGCGTTCCCGTCTGACCGATTCGAAATTCTATTTTCTGCCATCCGTTGTGGATCGTGGCGGCATATCGCTTGAGGATTGGAGAAAGCTTCGCCAAAATGTGGAGAATGGCGCGACGTGCTACATCTCCGCAGATGACACCGATCTACCGAACCTCCGTGAATTCTGCGGCATGGAAATAGCCCGTCGCCGCAAGGCAATCTCGCCAATGAAGTGCGTTATTGATGGTGAGCCTCTTTCCTTGAACTGTGCTTTGGAAAAGAAGATTCTGCTTGAAGGGGCTGAGGTTGTCCTGGCTGACAATGACGGCAACCCGCTTCTGCTGCGAAACCGCTATGGAAAGGGCCTCGTCTTCACGCTTCTGTTCGCACTGGAAAAGACACTTCAGGAAAAGCCGCGAGCACTTGATGAGCCATGGTGGAAGATTTACGGAATGATGCTGGAGAAAAGCCTGATAATGCGCCAGCACGATTCGGCTATTGTGCTGACTGAACACCACTTTGACGATGCCAAGGCGGCTGTCATCGCCGTGAACTGCTCGGACGAGGTGAGGCGTATTGTCCCAGAACTTTACGGAGGCTGGCAAATAACATCCACTTTTGGAAATGCAGGCTTTGCCAATGGCGAAGGCATGTTGCCTCCAGGTGGCGGTATTCTGTTCCTGCTTTCTAAACACTGAAATGACTTTCTGGACAACTGAATTATACAGCAGAAATATCATCTTAGATTTCAAGTAGCAATTCCGTATTTTGGCGCATTTCCATTCCGTGTTTTGGCGCGTTTCCATTCCGTGTTTTGGCGCGTTTCCATTCCGTGTTTTGGCGCGTTTCCATTCCGTGTTTTGGCGCGTTTTCATTCCGTGTTTTGGCGCGTTTTCATTCCATGTTTTGGCGCATTTTCATTCCATGTTTTGGCGCATTTGAAGGAGACTATTTCCCCGTGAAGCCCTTATAGTTCCTGCTAGTGTGGTATTGTTTGTGTTGCTGACAGCACAGGGAGATATTAAATTTGTTCCTTGAAATCGGGAGAATAAGTGAAGAATAGCTTGCTTTTTTTGTGTGTAGTTTTAACGTATAGTTTTAAATTGAAATTATTTAAGGAATGTGAATCATAGGGAAATAGATTAATGATTCCAAGTAAAAGAGAATTGATAGCATTCGAATTTTCAAGAACAAAGTTTTTCTGCTGGCTGCTGCTGTTGTTTTGCTCATTTGTCATGCATGGAGCGGAGTTTGCCTTTGCCGAGAACGGGAAGGCGCAATGCGTGATTGCCTTGCCTGCCAAGCCAGCGGGCTTTGAGCAGGATGCTGCGGCGGACTTGCGGGAGTATCTTGGCAAGATGACGGGTGCGGAATACCACGTGCTTTCGGAGGCGGAGGTTCCTGCTGGGAAAAGCGTGATTTATGTGGGGCAGACGGATTATGCCAGAAAGCAGAAAGTCAGCTTTGAGCAGCTGTCCGCAGAGGAATGGGTAATCCGAACGGCGGAGGACAATCTGATTCTTTCAGGCGGAAAGCCCATTGGCAGCTTTTATGCGGTGTGGAATCTGCTGAACCAGTTCGGATGCTACTGCCTGACCTGGGACCAGGATGCAGTCCCGAATTGTAAAACACTGAAGTGTGACATCCAGTCGCAGCAGGGCAAGCCAGTGTTCAGCGGGCGCTTCATATACAATCGTTATCCACCGATCTTGAACCACACGCAGGCAGCGCCAGAGGTAAAGCAGATGTTCGCCAAATGGAAGCTGCGCAACGGGCAGAACGGGCGGCACAACCCAGTGGACAACCAGTGGACCTACAGTGCGCATTACATCACCCATTACCCAAATTTCCATTCACTGAGCCTTTATGTGGATCCCAAATTATTCAAGGAGCATCCAGAGTACTTCTCCATGAACGAGGCGGGGAAGCGCTTTGCTCCAAGGAGCTTTCAATACGGAGGCAGTGTGTGCATGTCCAATCCCAAGGTCGCTGACATCACCCTGGATTCGCTCCGCAAGATGATTCGCGAGGACAGAGAAAAGCTGCCTCGTGAAAGATGGCCGATAGTTTACGACATTTCGGAGTTGGATGGTACGGGCTACATCTGCAAATGCCCTGAGTGCATGGCGATTCTCAAAGAGGAGGGTTCCCAGAGCGGCCTGCTTCTGCGCTACATCAATGCGGTGGCGCGGGAAATCGGCAAGGAATATCCAGACGTGCTGATTCGCACGGCCTGCTACGGCTTCAGCACTGGAACGCCGCCGAAGATGGTCCGCCCCGAGGCCAATGTTTTGGTTCAGCTGTGCGACAAGTGGTCCATAAGCGATCCATTTCATCCATTGTCGCATCCAATCAATGCCGATCGCATTTCCTATTTTGAGGAGTGGAGGAAAATCTCCAGGCGCATTGAGGTATGGGATTACTGGAATCTCAGCAAAGAACCGCATCCAGACACGGTCTTTGACGCCATGGTGAGCGATTTGAGGTATTTCCGCAGCCTGAATGTCACGGATCTTTTCCTGGAAGCGGAGCGGAATCCACATACTCCGCAGAGTTTTATAGACCTCTGCTATTTTGTTGCGTCACAGATGATGCTGAATCCTGACAAGGACGTGGAAAAACTGGTGGACATCTATTTCCAGCATTATTATGGCCCTGCTGCTTTGACGATGCGCAAGCTGTTCGAGGATATCCGCAATGGCATGAAGCAGCAGAAAATACGGCAGACCTCCCGGACAACGACTCATTGGTCATATTTGACGCCCGATTTCATGAGCAGCCGCTATATGGAATTGAAGAGGCTCTCCGAATCCTTGCCCGAATGGAGCATTTACAGGAAGCGCGTCAATGCGGAGAGGCTGCCTTTCATCTGGTATGTGCTCATCAGGCGTGAATCCTACCACAAGGCGTTCAAGGAACAAGGAATCAACGTGGATGATCTGGTTCAAGAATGGCGTACCTTGGTGGACGAGTATGTACGACGCTATCCCTGCGAAAAACCGTATGAACAATCCAATTTTGAAAAGGCGCTTTCGCAAATTGGCACCAACATTCCCCGTCCCGAGAAGTTCAAATCCGTTCCAGCGGAGGACTTCAGGCTGGTTGCCTGGCCGTATTTCCGCGGGCATCCCACCTATTGTTCCTCTGTGGTCGATGATTCGGATTCCATAGCGGGAAAGGCCCTGAAATCCGCCAATCCCGATGCCGATTTCCACGGAGCGGACAAGCGCCTTCCTGGCCGCGATGGAAAAGTGACGCAGTTTTACTGGAGAAATCTGAAAATGCAGGGCGGAGTGAGGCTGCTGATCAAGGAGGTCCCTCAGGACGAGAAATATCATTGGTATCGTTTTCCAGGTAAACTGGAGCTGAAGGACAATCCTTCTCTGTTCTATGGACATGGGGAAGCAATAAATGCCGACACGGGGCACTTGTTTGATTTTCTGGGCGATGCGCAGGCAAATACATGGGATGCATGGTTCTCCGCGAAATTCACGGGCCCCGCCTATGTGAAGGGTTCGACGAAGGAGAACGCCATCTTCATTGACATGCTGGTGCTGACTCGTGGCGAGGTCAAATGAAACTGGTTGCGATGGCAGACGGTAACTATTCAGCCCCCCCCTTAACGCAGAGGCGCGGAGGCGCAGAGATTGCATTATCCACAGATTTGCACAGATTGACACAGATTTCCGTATGGATTTGCAGAAGCGCTGAAGCAGCGCAGATTTCCATTTTTGCGGTGGGGGCAAAACAAGAAATCAACGGTCCTTTAGGACCTCTGCACAACCATACGATAAACGCAGGAAAGGCAAAAGTTACAATTCAAGTTTTTCTGCGTCTTTGCGTCTCTGCGCCTCTGCGTTAAAGAAGGGGCTGAATAGGTACGGCGGGTGTTTGAAAAACGAGCATGACAAAGTATAATACCCCATTGAGTTTGGAAATGGGAGATTAAAAATGCAAACGAATCTTATTGGCGGAATAAACATTCTGGAATTCGGCGCCAAAGGCGATGGCGTCACCGATGACACCGAGGCAATTCAGGCCGCGATCGACCAGACGGCAGAACGCGGCGGCGGAAAAATCTTCTTCCCATACACGCGGGGCGGCTATCGGATTGCCCGTCCAGCCACAGAGCCATCACGGGCGCAACTGGTCATTCCTCCAGGAACGCACAACATAATGCTGGAGGGGGAAATGCCGTGCAGAATGCTGAACGCCTACATGGTGCGGTCACCAATGCCTGACATGGGCATCTTCAAAGGGACTAGTTTTCCCATGCGGATCGACAACACCAGGCTCTTCTCGGACTGGGATGCGCCAGAGGAACACGATCCAGAGGCACGTCCCTGGTCCCTGCTGGGCGGTGTGGAAGGAACATCCCTGGCGGGAAAATTCAGCGCCAGCATGTTTTCCATCCGCAATCTGGAATTCCGCGCCAAATTGAATACAGATGTCATGTATCCCACCCAGAGCGCGGCCAATCTGCAGAATATCGCCAGGGTCAATATACAGGATTCGCAGTTCTGCCTGACCTGCAATATCGGCGATTATGAAGCTGGCAAGCAGCTGCTGCCCAACCCATGCCATACGGCGGGGCTGATCACATCTGGCGACCAGAATGACAACAATGTGCTGCGCAACGTGGCGGCGCAGGGATTCCGCTATGGCTTTGTGCTGGGCGAGCATGTGGTGGCGGACTATCTCTACGTGCATAACTGCGAACAGGGCATCGTGTTCCATGATGCATCGCATTTGAGCGTCATTCAGCATGTGGTGGCGCAGCATAATCAAAAGATTCTGGCTACGACGGAATGCCGTCTTTTCGGCATGCGTAAAGGTCCTTGCCATGTGGAGATTGGCAGCATTGACTTCGAGCCAGGTGCCCCTAAATACAGACCCGAGGTATCCAACATGACACACGGAGTCTGGGACCCGGAGAACCGTCTCCATGGTTCACTCAAATACCACATGGGATATCCGACAGGAAAAGATTGGTTTCCCTGCGAGGGCGGGCAATTCTTTAATGTCCAATGTCAATAAGGCATGCTATTGCTACTACAGGCGGGGCCAGGCGTCCAGCAGACGTTTATGTGATGGGTATGAGTGGCTGGCGTATCGGTTGCGCATTTCAATGATGACGGGGCAGTGGAAGGTGCCGTTCTGCCAGTGGCGGAAAAGGGGTTCCAGCGACGGGAAGCCAGCTGTTCTGCCAGAAATGATGCGATGTCCGTCTGGAAATGGATTTTCCTGTGAGTGGTCTGTCTCGTACTGGTGGACATGAATGCCGTTGATAAGATTTCCTCCTGCCTGCATCCATGTGTCCAGGGTATTTTTCTGGTGGAACGGGAAGTTGGTGTAGGCGTGTCCCAAATCCAAGTGGCAACCAACGTTTGCGCCGCATTTTTCACGCAGGGCGTGCACTATATCAAGCCATTCGGAAATGATAAGGCCGTAGCGTCGCTTGTCATCAATGGGGCGTCCTGGCTTTGTGTGCATGTTTTCAATGCCGACCACTATGCCGTTCTCCGTTAGGGGGCGCACAGTTTCCGTGAACAAGTTCAGCACTTTGTCCCAGTTGTCGCGCACAAACTCAAGCGGATATCTTGGCACGTGCAAAGTTGCGCGGTTCACGCCTAGAGCGCTCAATTCCTTAAGAAAATCAGGGCGTTCCTCTTCCAGAAACACTTCTGGCAGATGCACGGAAAGGCATTCGCCGCCAGCATTGCGCCAGCGTTTAAGGCAGTCCAGCAAAGTGCCGTGCTCCATTGTTTCAAGTACGTTGTAGCGCAATTCCAGCACCTTGATTTCGCCTTGGATGAGCTTGTCGATTTCGGGTGCGATGTCGCCATGTAGGGATATGCCCAGGTGCCTGGCGAAGTCCTGCCTGGCAGCTGTGTCCCATTCTGCAAAATAGTCTGGCTGACTGCGTTTTGAGAGAAGGCAGCCTGCACCGTTTTTGGGGCAAATGGCAGTGATGTCAGGCGCCAGTTCATTAAGGCGTTTTTTCACCAGGTCCCAGTGGCGATATGTCCACATTGAATCTTCCTCTCGCCTGGTTTCGTTGAGATGCCCGACCATTATGTTGCCTGGCTTGAAGTCAAGATTGAAGCGGCAGAAGTTTTCCAGAAGGGGAGGCACTGGCAGATGCGAGACCTTGCGTCCCAGCCACAGATGTGAGAAAAGCCAGTCAGGCTGCTTCATTTCGGCTGGGATGTCCTGGTTGTAGTCCCGCACATCCACGGGGAATGCCAGTTTCAGGCCATCGGGGAGTGTGACCAGGAAACTGGCGGAAGGCAGTTGCGTGCCATGAAAGCCAGGGAATGCCTTTATGCGTATGCCCTTGTGCTCAAAGGTTTCTCCCTCCTTGAGTACAACAACAGTTGAAGAGTCTAGCTGGCATTCGTCCTTGACCTGCTCGGCAAGGAAGTCTGGCAGTACCCAGCGCAGTTTTGTAGAGTGCCGCAGCATCTTGACGAGACGCCTGTCGTAATGGTCGCCATGTGCGTGTGTCAGTATGCAGAAATCAAAGTCGGCGAGGGCGGAGGCGATGTGTTCCAGTGCCTCTGCGTCGTCTATGTTCTGCGGGGCTGGGTCCATGCACCATCGGCAATCCAAGCCAGTTGTGAATATCCATGACGAGCAATATGGCAGATGTGCGACGGTTTGCTTTGGGGCTGCGCACTTCTGTAGATTGTCCAGCACAAAATACCAGTCCTCTATGCTTCTGGCGTTGATGTCGTTCTTTATTTCATCGTATGTCATGATTTCCAGGTGTGCCATTAATTTGCGTTCTTTCAGGTGCTGCTGCGGATGAGCATTCTAGGCTCCGTGAAAAGGGTTTGGCATTTTTGGGGGATGTAATCTGGGACTAATGTGACTAATGGGACTAATTATGCCATGATATGCGCGCCCCACAAAGGGACGATTGTGTTGGCGCCGATGGCGTTTAGTCTATTTGCCGCGGCGAGACCATCCTTGTAGGTCCAGCGCCATTGTTCCTTGCGATGATGGAATTCCTGCAGGTGGCTGATTAGGACGGTTTTGCTTTTGACGGTGGTGGTGTATGCCTCCACCACATCCAGGCCTACGTATGGATGCACGATGTGGAATGTGATTTCATCAGACTTGTGGCGGAGCTGCTTTGGATTGCAGGAATCGCCGCTTGTGTAGATGACGCATGGGGCTGTGCTGTTGTGGCAGATGATCTCGAATGGTATGACAAAGCCTGGCAAGTGCGGGTTATGGTCGCTCTGGTAGCTTCGGAGGGTGAGGTCGCCAATCTCAATTCTGCGACTGCTGGCACGGATGTAGGCATCGTATGATGGGAAGAAGTTGCTGTAGATTTTCTTGCCAACCTTGTTCATGGCGGTGAGGAACTTTAGTGTGTAATGGTCCGAATGGTTGTGGGTCACCAGGCAGAAATCCAGATGCGGCACCAGGCGTTCTGCCTGGCGGTGGTGTATGTCAATGCCAAAGCACTGGGTAGGCGTCTTGACCACATAGCCCAGATTGTACAGGTGCATCAGCAATACCTTGCCTTCGGGAACTTGCTGGTTTGCGGCGGAAGCCAGCACTTTGTCGAATGCGGCATCATAATAATAGAGTATAGGCAGGCGTGCATAGATTGCGTCGAGTTCGGATTGTGAATAATCCAGACCGCGGAGATAGAAGTTTGTGTAGTCATCGGGTATAACGGCATCGATTGCCGCCTGCATGAGCGGCAGTTCTGTCCCGTTCTGGAGTGTTTGCATGTCTATGTTTGCCAGCAGTACTTGCGCTGCCGATTTGACTTCGTCCAATGTGGGTGTGTTTTCCATAAGATTTATGTTGCGGGTGTGCAAAACTATTGGCATTGCAAGCCTTTTTCCGCTGGCTAAAGCCAGCGGCTACGATAGCGGCTACGATAGCTTGCGCTGCTAGGGGCGGAGGCTACGAATAAAATTAGGCATAATGTATGGGGAAAAGGCGATTTTTACAGTAAAGTGGCGACAATTGGTTTGGGTTTGTTAATATGTGGTTAGGGG